>CAZMPL010000420.1:0-2801 GCA_964567805.1 uncultured Pirellulales bacterium
ACAGATTTTGCAATGAAAGCTAATCTTGTCCAGCGTGAGCCGCAAATGCGAAAAAGCTGGTCAAAAGAAAATATGTACGGCCAAATCCGTGATGCCAGAAAAGGTGCGCCTTTGTATATTCTGCACGATGGCCCGCCTTATGCAAACGGCGATATTCACATGGGCCATGTTATCAATAAAGTGCTCAAGGATTTCGTCATAAAATACAAAACGATGACAGGTTTCGATGCTCCTTATATCCCCGGCTGGGATTGCCACGGCTTACCAATCGAATCGAAAGTAATGACCGAACTTGGTGATCAGGCGAAGACTATGAGCAAGCCGGAAATCCGCAAGCTCTGCTTTAAATACGCAAGCAAATATGTGAAACAGCAGGGTAGGCAGTTCCAGGAGCTTGGTGTTTTTGGTAATTTCGAAGAACCTTATCTGACATTTAAGCCGTCGTACGAAGCCGGCATTCTCGAAGTTTTTGCAATGCTGGTAGAAAAAGGCCTTGTTTACAAACAATTGAAACCGATTCACTGGTCAATTGGCTGCGAAACCGCTCTTGCTGAAGCTGAACTGGAATATAAAGATATTGCATCACCGAGTATTTTTGTTAATTACCCGGTAACGCAGGAAAGCCAAAGCAGGCTTGTCGAGTTGGGATTGGTACAAGCAGGTGAGAATGCAAAAGTCTGCTTTATGATTTGGACGACAACACCGTGGACTTTAGCCGCTAATATGGCCGTCGCGGTGAATCCGCATCTTGAGTATAAAACATTAAGTTATGAAAAGAACGGACAGAAATATGTATCTGTTCTGGCCGCGGAAAGAATCGAAGCGGTTATTGCTGCCGGACAACTTAAAGAAGGTCAGTTCAGTGTCAGTGAAAAATCCGTTCACGGCTATGAGCTTGAAGGCTTGCGATATAATCATCCTTTCGTCGAAAAAAATCCGACTGATAAAGATGCTTATATGGTAATTCTTGCGGAATATGTCACTACTGAAGATGGAACCGGCCTGGTTCATATCGCACCGGGACATGGTCTTGAAGACTATTTATCCGGCCAGAAATATGATTTAGCGGTTTATTCTCCGGTTAAGGATGATGGCTGCTATGATGATACTGTACCTAACTGGCTCAAGGGACTTAATGTTCTGCAGGTCGATAAAATTGTAAATAATTATTTGAATGAAATAGGATTGCTATATGCTCAAAGAGAAATAGTGCATAGCTATCCACATTGCTGGCGAAGCAAAGGGCCGGTTATTTTCCGCGCTACAGAACAATGGTTTGTCAGTGTTGAAAAAGAAATACCCGGAACCGGTAAAAACATGCGCGATTTGGCACTCGAAAGTGTCAATGATGTAAGATGGATTCCATCATGGGGACAGAAACGAATCGCCGGAATGCTCGAATCGCGTCCCGACTGGTGCATCAGCCGTCAAAGAAGCTGGGGACTTCCAATTCCGGTTTTCCTGAACGAAGAAGGCCAGTCCTTACTTACAAAAGAATCTGTTCTTGCTGTAGCAAATCATATCGCGAAGAAAGGTTCGGATAGCTGGTTTACCGATACGCCGCGTGATATTTTAGGAAGTGATTTCAAATTACCCGAAGGTTTTAATCTCGATACTCTCAAGAAAGAGGAAAACATTTTCGATGTCTGGTTCGAGTCAGGATGCAGTTGGTATAGTGTATGCGTCAAAAGGTCAGGTTGGTCCGTACCGGTTGATTTATATCTCGAAGGTTCCGACCAGCACAGGGGCTGGTTCCAGTTGTCACTGCTTCCAGCACTTGGAGCAACAGGTAAGCCGCCGTTCAAGAATGTCTTAACGCATGGCTTTACAGTTGACGAAAAGGGTATGAAACAATCCAAGTCGCTCGGTAATTATGTAAACGCATTGGATGAAGTACAAAAGTACGGCTCAGATGTTCTAAGGCTCTGGGTTTCGAGTGTGAACTATCAGGAAGATATACGCTGCAACGATGAAATAATCGGCCGCACACAGGAAGCTTACAGGAAAATCAGAAATACGCTCAGGTATCTTCTTGGAAATATCGACGATTTCAATCCTGCCGTAAATTCAGTCGCTTATGACAAAATGCGGCAAATCGATAAGTGGGCAATGCAGAAATTGCAAAAACTTATCGCCGAAGTTACAGACGCATACGATAATTTCGTATTCCATAGAGTATTCTCATTGATTTACAATTTCTGCACAGTCGAAATGAGCAGTATTTACATGGACGTTCTCAAAGACAGGATGTACTGCGACGCAACTGATAGTCTGTCACGCAGAAGCGCTCAGACCGCGATGTACAATATCGCCGATAGTCTCATTCGCTTGCTTACACCTGTTCTTGTACATACATGCGAAGAGGCCTGGGCCGCTATGAAGTTCAAATCTCAGAACGTTGCGAGTGTGCATTTAAGTACAATGCCGAAAGTTGACAGCTCGATAAATTACGAAGCAGAAGAACCGAAATGGAATAAGCTGATGGACTTGCGTGATGAAGTCCTTCGTGCATTGGAAGGTTTACGCCGTGACAAGATAATCGCGAGCAACCAGGAAGCATCAGTGACAATCAATTGCAACGAAGAAGATTCTGCGTTATTAAATGAGTTCGGTTTGGAACAATTCGCCGCTTTGTGTATTGTCAGTGAAGTGAATTTGCAAAAGACTACAGGCGATAGAGTCGTTTCCACCAAAAAGTGCGAACACAAGAAATGCCAGAGATGCTGGAACTACTGGTCAAGCGTAGGCTCAAACAGCGAAAATCCTGATTTATGTAAACGATGCATTGAAGTTGTTTCTGC
>CAZMPL010000421.1:0-2793 GCA_964567805.1 uncultured Pirellulales bacterium
ATATGTTATCTCAATCGGGACCTTGCCTGAAAATTCACTTGTAATACTCCACAAGCCGAGGTTTCTTACTCGTGGTGGAAAAGTAAGATTGGAAATATCAATCTCACCGGCATGTGCTTTGGGAAGCAAGTCGAGACTTGTCGGATCTATGAGAGTATTTTCCCATGAGAATTGTAATTCGTTTTTACCTTCCTTTATGGTAAGTGACCTGCTCTCACGGGCGAGTGTCATATCCGCTGAATTGTATATCGTAAGCTGGACTGTGTCCCTATCGGGCAAAGTCACTAAATCGACTTTGGCATAGGAAAGACCAGCCGCGAGAACAATCGCTATAAATGTCAAAATTAAACGTTTCATTTTGATGCTCCTTTATTTAGGAATCCTGATTTTTTATCTTCGGGCGAATCTTTCCAAAGGCGTATTACCGCGCACATTTTTGTGATGGTAAATCATGCGCAGGACTTTCTTCGCGGGTCCTGTTTCTGTACGTGCCGGTAATGTAATTTCGAATTCAAGAGTATTCGCGTCTTTCTTTTTATAATCCGTGCCTATAGTAAGTTGTTTGCCGTCAAGCAGGCAGCGATCCATTTCCCACTCGCCGTCTATATGCTGAACCATTGTAAGTACCGCTGGTGAGTCCTTGAAGTTTTCAAGAGTCGCTTCTACTTCCTCGTTTGTATCGTAGAGAATCAATGTGTTTCTATTAGTACTTCTCTGTTCGTTGGTGCGTTCGAGAACCATCTGCTTTTGAGTGACAACGATATCACGGCTATCACCTAAATAAAGTTCCATTTTTTCTCCGACCGGCGCGAGAATCGCGTTGTCTTCACCAAGGATGATTGTGCTTTCATGGCCGTCATCCTGGTAAAGTCTTGCCTTGCCGCCCCAGAGAGCATACTCACCAAGATTACTCTTGGCATCATTTATGATTCTATAACTGACCGGGATACCTACATTCTGGTTCTCAAGATTTTCCGGATTCCATATCTGCTGGTTCGAATCGAATTTCCAAACTTTCGTGACAGGGACTTTCGGAGCTTTGAGGAAGAGCAATTGCTTTGTCTCTTCGTGATCGATTCCCTGCTCGAATGATTCGCCGTAATCGAGCATGATACGTGCCTTGTCAAAATCTTCGCCGGAGAAGTTACGCAAGATAATGTAGCTTTTCAAATCAACATCTGTTTCAGCCTTATTCGCTACGGCTTTATAAGTAATGAGCCTGTCGATATTACTCAGAAGATAGCTTATTCTTACTTTCTCGACATAGTCACCTTTGCAGCCAATGTCCCAAACAAGAGCGGCTTCTCCCGGGGGATAGCTTACACTGATTAATGTAACGTTATCCGGATGGTCGAGCGGCTGGAGCCTGATGGAATCCGCGTCAATAGATACGCCGTTCCATGAAAAATCAACTTTGTTCAGTCCCTCCTGCAAAGTAAGGACACGTTCTTCCTCGATTAGCGTAGCTTGCGGATTGTCCAAACGAATGATTGTCGCCGCTCGCTCAGGAAGAGCCACAAGCTTTATCCTCGCCTGCGCAACCGTAACAAACGCAAGCGATAATGCTAATACCATAATTTTGTTCGCTTTACTGTTCATAATTATTCTCCTTGAAAAAATATTATTTTCATTCTTTTCTATTTTTACAGCATGGGCTGAAGCCCATCCTACAATTTATTTACTTTCCAAAGTCGGATTTACAACCCGACCAATAAACAATATGCTCTGTGAAACGTTATCTCTAATCATAAATATAAACGGCCGGTCGGCACGGAAAACGGGAACAGGTTTAGGTGCAGATTTTATTTTTATTATTACGGCTGTCGCTGCTGCGGCTTCAGTACCTTCTTCATTAACCTCGACAAAAGCTTTATGGAAAACATTAGAAATATATAAATCCCGTTTCCCATTCATCCCTGAAAAATCTGCTTTATCTTCATCGAAAGCATCTTTCATTCCCAAAGTCTTTAAAGTATCTCTAAGTCCAATTGTACCGCAAGACATTTTATATTTTGGCAGAAAAACACCAACTTCCTGCTGACTAACGGAAGCAATTGGCAAATTGTTTTTTATTACCCTCTGTTCGACAGACTCAAAAGATTCTATCTTTTTAGGCAAAATGATAAGCATTGAAAGTTCATTTCCTTTGTATGGCAAAGTCAACAATTGCATTTCATCATCTTCTCCATATGAAAATTGCCCTATTTGATACATCATCTGCACATCGACAGTTTTATCAGTTGTAACATTGAATTTCGCAGGTTTCGTATTTTCAGTTTTAAATTGTGTCTCCCAAAAACCTTTGAAATAAATAGCATTCGTTAAAACTAATCTTGTTAGACCATCTTCAAATATCCTTGGAGGAAGAAGTTCTTTGATTTTTTCCTGAGTTTGTTTTTCTACCCATGTATTTATTATTTGACGAGCTTGTTCATGTTTTTCAAAATCAACTTCCGTCAATCCTGAGCCGAAGTATTTCTTGTTAATTCCAATAAATTCAGGTAAAAAACCAAAGTCTTTCTGTCCCCATAAGGCATTTGCGACATTCAATTGATAGCCGCTCTTTTTTTTATCGGCCTGCAACTGTTTCTGTAATTCTCCAAAAGCAGAGGCAATCTCTTCGAGTTTAAGCTGCGGAAATTTCAAAACATCTGCCATCTCTTTCGCTGTATTTGCTCGAGCGCCTGTATATGTCA
This sequence comes from uncultured Pirellulales bacterium, assembly GCA_964567805.1. Lineage (GTDB taxonomy): Bacteria > Planctomycetota > Phycisphaerae > Sedimentisphaerales > Anaerobacaceae > JAFGPS01. The sequence goes on from CAZMPL010000421.1 coordinate 2,697, forward strand.
TCGCTAAAGCGGTTGAAATACTGTAAGGCGAAAAAAACAAATTACCTTCGGCCTGCTTTATTTCAGGAAGATTTTTAATCTGCGAATAAAGATTCAA
>CAZMPL010000422.1:0-411 GCA_964567805.1 uncultured Pirellulales bacterium
AAGACGGCCGTCCACCTGCATAAGGAGATTAAGGCTAAAATCAGCACAACGGAAATGAGTAGGCATCTTTTCCAGGTTTTCAAGTAATAGGAGAATCTCCTCTACCACTTCTTCATCGCTCATAGGCTGGAATGTACCTTCCTCTATCATCCTTTGGATGGGGGAAAGAGGGTGGACAGCAAAGGTTCGTACCCGGATAAAGTCAGGTCTGATTTGATTAAGTATTTTCGCCGTCTCCAGTGCATGTTCCCTGCTTAAATTTTTACCTCCGACACCAGGCATGATATATTCAACCTTCTCAGGGTTGCCTTGTCATCCTTCAGGAAGGCTTCGGCGATTTCGGCAGCCACTGCGTCCGTTGTGTATTCGATCTGCGGCAGGTGACACTTGAAGCAGGGAAAGTTCTTTCGG
>CAZMPL010000422.1:421-1094 GCA_964567805.1 uncultured Pirellulales bacterium
TATATTCAGAGAGAGATATACCAGATTCCTTGGCCTTGATTCCTCCCTGCAGGATATCCTCAGGTCCAATTCCCTTTTGAATAAGCTTCAATACCTTTATTGATCCGCTTTCCATGCCCGAGTGGATCCTTGTAAGACCGACATCCTTGAGGCGCCGGTAATCTTCAGAGCTCTTTCTTTTCATGGATGTGGCGCGCGCGTATGTCGTGATTCTCTCAATACCTGGAAACTTATTCTTTATATATTCTATAATTTCCACAAGTTCATCTGTAGGAAGGATCAAAGTGTCCGCATCCTGGAGAAAGGCAGATGTAAAATGACCTGCATGAGTAGAATAAGTTTCAGCCATCATATCTATATCATTTTTTACTTCCTCTACACTCCTTTTGGAAAACTCTTTTCCCTTATAGGCGGGACAGATATGACAGCGGTTCCAGGGACAGTTCCGTGTGACTCTGACCAAAAGGCTCTCCGCTTCGTTTGGCGGCCTTATGACACCTTGTTCGAACATATGAATTCTCCAACTTAATCATAAAAAGATTTACCACAGAGGCAGCCATATCTAATGTAAATAAAATCCTTCTACCATCTATTTCTTTTTCCACAGTCGAAGTATAGAATTGTCGATGGTCTTACTAACACGACTTCTCAGTTATAGATGATTGAATTTTCT
>CAZMPL010000422.1:1145-1452 GCA_964567805.1 uncultured Pirellulales bacterium
GGGCTGATAATTATCATTGGCAGGTTGCAACTTAACTCTATTCCTCTCTTTGTAGAATCTCTTAAGTGTTGCATTATCATCATCAACAATGGCAACAACCAACTGACCATCTATGGCAACACTACAACGACGACAGATGACATAATCTCCATCATGGATATCCTCGTTAATCATACTGTCACCCTTAACCACAAGGGCAAATACATCATCACCAGTTCCAAAACAGGATTTTAATGAAAGATTCTCGACGTTCTCTACAGCTTCCAAGGGCACACCAGCAGCTACCTTACCAGACAACGGTATCCCT
>CAZMPL010000422.1:1462-2783 GCA_964567805.1 uncultured Pirellulales bacterium
GTTAACATATGCATGGAAACTTTGATTTGTGAGACAGTTAAGCAGTTCGTACGCTTTGGAACTGACTTTCAAAGAGCGAGCCTTGTTCGGATAACCTGAGAGCAGACCTTTTTTTTGCAGTTCGGCTATATGTTCGAATGTTGTGCTCCGACTTATGTTTAATTCGGTTGCCATTTCTGCTAAAGTTGGGGAATAACAGTGGTTCTCCTGGAAACAAACTATCATTCTCAATAGTTGCAGTTGACGTGGAGTCAACTGTATGTTCGGTTTTTCTATTGTTAAAGACATTTATGACTTCCTCCCTGTGACATCCCGTAAGTTCATCAGAATAAAATGTGTTTCTTAAGGATTCGTTAGAACTGATACGTTTTAAACCAATTAAAACAGCCAATGCCTCAACAACTGACATTAATAATTTCACCAAGTAGCTCGACACTTCGGAAGATGCTGATGGTTCTGGCTGCCAAGTAGCAATGAAATCACCACCGGGTCCAAACTTGCATATTGGTCCAGATTGTTTATTTTTTTCAGGCATTTTCATCTTATTTATAACCTTCGAAAAATACTAAAAAACATTCAACTGCAATTATTACTATCGGTAAAGTGCTCGAAATTACCCAAACAAAAACCGAACAAATATAGTTAAATTCTGAGTTATTTTATGGGATTCTATTTTCTAATCTAATAAAGATAAAAATATAGGACTATATGGCAGACTAATTTTCTCCTCTCTTGATCAATTTCAAGTTTCATGCTCAAGACCCTCTGCCCATTCTGCATGTGCTTTTCCAAGAACGCCTGCAAAAATTGCAGGCCAATATCTGAACCGAAAGATGCTGTACGACCAGTTTTTCAATTAACATGATGGCGGGTACCAAAGCTGTTAAAGAACAAATGTCATGTTATTACACCGATACTACTCCAAATCAAACCTAAGAAGTGATTATAGAAGCTGTTTCACCTATTCCATATTCAGATAAGAATAATGAAATTATTAAAAAAACAAATATAAATAATACCCACCCACCACTCGGATACTTAATCCGTTTCATAGACGGAAAATGAAAACGGACATTTGAAATGTTGACATTTTTTGCAAATTTATAAACCATTGACATAAAAGCACTTACGAAATTGTCTTTTAAAATAAGTTGTGAGATATCACCTCTTTTGGTTGTAATTTGGTTGTAGTTGCGCCATGAAAGCTGATGTGGGCAAGTTAGATAATCCAACATAGCCAAAGTTCTTGCCAACAGATCAGAACAGAGTTTTGCAGGCTGTCCTTTTTCCAACAATATCTTCAATTCTTACGGGATACTAA
>CAZMPL010000423.1:0-2150 GCA_964567805.1 uncultured Pirellulales bacterium
CTGTCAAGTCCGCCTAATTGCCCGCCCGAACAGCCGCAGGGTTTTAAGGAACCGAATAAGTTTCCTGTAAAAAACACAGTGATACTATCCGAAGCATTCACCGGCGCAGAAATATTTCGGTCGTCCCGAGATTTATCAGGATTGCTCAATTCGCATGATGCAATAATTATTAATATACAAATACAGACTATCAACTGCTTCATATTATTTCCTTATCTCTATCTCTTTACAATACAGTTCGAGCTGTTTCAGGAAGAGGCGAAGTATCTCTAATTATCTTTTTTCGTTTCCGAAGATTCTGGGAGATTATAGTAGCCGCTGCAATTGACTTTCAGCAACTCACCATTTTTAACCTGGATATCAAGTTCATCGTTAAAGCTGGTTTTACCTTCTCTCGGGGGCGGTAGTACTTTAATTTTAAATTGATAGCCATTTTTGACCTCAGTCATGCTATCGGCGAGAACTGTGATGTAATTATTTTTCGAAGAAATAGATTCGATCTCGAATTTCTGGTCATATTTGTTATATACCAATATATCTCTCTCATAAGGCACTTGAGGATCCGCGGTCATAATTGTAATCTTTGGCGGAATGACGGTAAATCTCGACAGAACATCGAAAGGTAAAGTCACTATGTCCATTTCCGGATGAGTCACTCTCACATCTATCTCACCGGTTTTATTTATTTTGAGTTTTTCGATATCGGCTTTCAAATCAAGTTCGATTTGTGTCCCCTTCAGGTACGGATCTATTTGCGCTGTTATACAGTTTCCAGTCGATTGCATTCCTATTACCGCAAAAGCCTGTCCATCGATACTGCTTACAATCAGTTTCGGACAGCCTGCGTTATCCGTATCCAGGAACAGTTTCAGACTTTCGGGTTTTGTCACAACTTTATTTATAATTTCAACGGTCAACAATAAAATAATATTGGGATCAGTCGGGTCGTTACTTGAAACAATAGGATTTCTCGTTATTTGTCCCTGCTGCTTACTTGCGGTATATGTTACATTAATAACACCTTTTTCACCCGGTGCATATTTTTTATTCTCATAGGTTATTGCTACGCCGCAGCATTGAGATATTTTGCTTATTTCCAACGGAGCGTTTCCCTCGTTTGTAAATCTGAATTCACCTGAAACTTTTGTCTCAGGACCTATTTTGCCGAATTCGATGAGTTTGCTTTCGAAAACAAGTTTCGGAGCATTTTCCTTATCAATGAATTTCACCGCCACGGGTGCTACCCTTTTTGTCCCGGCGGGTTCTGATGAATTGCACGAAAATATTCCGAATGAAAAAACCGAGATAACAAATAAAAATGTTATATTAAGTTTCATATTATAACCTCATGTTTAGATTACTCATAATATCCTGTACAAGTCACTGCTAATTGTTCGCCGTTCGACAGATTGATATAGAAAATATCAGTGAATTTAATTACATCTTCTGCCGCCGGAGGCGCAGTCATTTCAATTTCGAGTTCATAATCAAATCCATCTTTTTTCGAATTAATGAGCTTTACATAATTTTCCTTCGATGACGTGGATTTGATTTCAACATTATCTTTGTAATTGTTAATAATTTTAATAATCTGTTTTTGCGGTACATTCGCTTTCATGCGGTGCATGTAAAGAGGCTTCGGTGACACAGTGTATTTCGGAACAACATCGAAGAATATAGTCGCGATATTTCCTTCCGGATGATTCATCTGCACGTTGATTTCGCCGAACATATTCTCAGGGAATTTGGTCATATCGACTTTCAAATCAAGAACGTGTTCGGTCTTTTTAACAGTTGGGTTATATTCCGCTGTCACGCAATTGTTTGTTGACCTTATCCCTGTAATCGCGAATGGCTGTCCATCGATACATTTTATAGTCAGTTTCGGGCAGGCGGCGTTTTCCACATTCAGGAGCATTTTGATTTTTCCCGGCTCCCATACGACTTTTTGCACAACATCACAATATAAATCAAATACGACTTTCGGATTCAAAGGATCGTTAGTATATATCATCGGCTGCCTGTCGAATGTCCCTATGGCACCCGGAGCCTGAAATTCGATTTTAAATATTCCCGTCTCGCCGGGGGCATATTGTGCTTTATCAGTACTTGCCGCAACGCCGCAGCAAAGAACAATTTCATTAATCTTC
>CAZMPL010000423.1:2162-2779 GCA_964567805.1 uncultured Pirellulales bacterium
ACCCTTTCCTGTATTCTTAAATTTTATTTCCTTCTCACATGTCGTCGCCGGACCTACCAGGCCGAAATCAATTTCAGTTGTCTCGAATTCAACCACAGGCGGCAGACCATCAGACTCGGATTGAATTTGTACTGTAATTGCGGGAGAATTATTGGTATCAGTAATACTTGTGTTTTTGGGAGTTCCATTGCAGCCGAATAAAACAAAAATACCGCAGCAAACGATAGCGGCTTTCATCCATTGTTGTCTCATATAAATCACCATTAAATATATTGCTCCATCTTACTTTTATTATTTAATTTAAAAATATTCATAGCATTCAAGAACTACAGGTTTTTCACCTTTGATATTAATATAGAATTTATCAATAACTTTCTTGTCATCATTTTGTTTCAATTGCGGCGTTATTTCAATATTCATTTCATAGCCGCTCTCGATTTTTTTATAGTCAACCATTTTAACCGTATTTTTTTCCGACGATGCAGATTCAATCTCGAAATCCTTCTTATAGTTACCGAGTATTTGAATGGTTTCTTTTCTTGGTTCATTTTCTTTAAGATTTTTCAATGTAAGAAGGCTTGGTTTGATTTCGTATTTGGGTGCAACTCGATAAAAAA
>CAZMPL010000424.1:0-2766 GCA_964567805.1 uncultured Pirellulales bacterium
TCAGTTGGTGGAACTGTTGGATCTATTGTTTCCGTTGTTGTTTGGTTTTGGTCTTGGGAAATATCATCAGCCATATATAAATAGTGTATCAAAATGGGACAAGAAAATCTTTTGTCTTGTCACTTGTAAGAATATTAACGCAATCTGTATAAGTTAATCTGTAGAAGGGCGGCTTAATTTTTTCTAACGCGGCGATATTAGCTCCCAGAGCTTCAAGTTCTGCTCTATTGTCGGAAAGAACGCGTGACACAATACTTGATACGAAGTTTTCCGCTAATTCGAGCAAGCCGGGAAGCTCTATGAATGCCACTTCAGGTTCGACCATCCAGAATTCAGTAAGGTGTCTTCGCGTCTTGCTTTTTTCTGCGCGGAAGGTCGGACCGAAGCAATATACTTTGCCGCAGCTCATAGCGGCTGATTCGAGATGCAACTGGCCGGTTTGCGTCAGGTGCAGGGGAGTTCCGAAATAATCCACTTCAAAAAGTGATTGCTCTTCTTCACCCGCGACGGAAGTTATAATTGGTGTGTCGATAAGTGTAAAACCATTATCGTTAAAGAATCTGCGAACCGCATCAATTACGGTATGCCTGATTTTCAGAATGCACCATTGCAAATGTGAGCGTAAATGCAGGTGACGATTCTTGAGCAGAAAATCTATACCGTGAGCTTTTGGTGTAATCGGATAACCTTCCGAAGTACCAATAATTTTCGCGTCAGTGACAGACATCTCATAGCCGCCGACACTTCGCGGCTCGGCTCGTACCGTTCCGGTAACGGTGAGTGATGATTCCTGTCCTATATGTTTAAGCTGCTCGAAAAGCTCGTCCGAAACATTTCCTTTTTCAACAATGCACTGGCACAAACCCGTGCCGTCACGAATGATCAGAAACTGTATTTTTCCGCTTGCCCGGCTGTTGTATAACCAGCCGGCTAATGTTACCTGTTTGCCTGTGTTTTCTGATAATGATTTTATCGTAGTATAATTGCTGCTCATAACTAACTTCCCTGTTATATTGTATTCCTAATTAAAGCTATCATAAGGCCATATATTAATCAATTCGCCTGACAAAGTAAAATCTTCACCAGACTTTTCATATTGTAACTGCTTTTCCGTCGCCGGGTCAATAAAAGCTTCTGCCGGTGCATTGGATTTTATTTCATCAAGACTATCCGGCCACGTGCCTTGTTCATCTTTATATTGCCTGAGCGCTATTAATATTTTTGAACCTCTCAGCAATGTATTGTCCTTCAAATAGATAGTATGTATTCGTTTGTAGGTATCGGTAGTTTCCTGAAACATTACTTTCATGACAAATTCGTAATTTAGCTCGATATGTGTTATGAAATTTTCTTTGTTCCAGTCATAATCGGGTTTCGCCATTTCATAATGCTCGGCAGTACGATCTTCAATTATTTGAGTTATTACTTTTATCGAAGGTGGAAAACATACCCATCTTGCTAATGCTCTTAATTTTCCGATTATTCCAGATTGATAAGTATATTCAACTGGTTCCTGCAAAAGCCCTGTATCTTCTCCAAAATATCTCCGGCTAAATCTTAAATTACCTTTTTTATTGGTTTCAAATGTTATTCCAACAAAATAGTTTTTAGTTATTATCATATCGATATCAAGCATATCAATCCAATCTGAACTCCAGTTAATCTTCATATCATCAATAAGATTACTTATTTGTTGTAATTGTTCAGGATTGAATTGTTCTTCAACAATAATCTTTATTAGCGGTACCATTGCTTTTCCTTTTATTGCCCAGCCAACCAAAGCGTGAGTAAAAGAAGGGAATTGATGTAGTTGATTAGCAATTCTAAAACAAGTCAGATATTTTTCCATCGCATCATCAAATCTGCTTTCAGCAATATCATTATTTGCAGATGATATTGATAGATATACACAATGTTGAATTTTTGCCAAATCATTTGGAAAGTTGAATCTGTCTTTATAAAAATCAGGGGGCATTATACACTTTGGAAGTTTACTGGCTGATATTACATTTTCTATGATTTCATTTTTTTCTGCTATCCATTCGGCCATCTCTGGATGGTCTTGAGCGAACCAAAGTTCGTTGAGTGAACTATTTTCAGTTGTTGCAAAATAGTCAGGTTGGTTTGCATCCAGATTGATATTTTGGAATATTTCATAATATTTCAAAGCGGCGTTTTCTTCGTCAGTTATTTTATATTTTGCCTCTAAGTCTGAAATTTCCTTATCGAATGTATAAGGTCGCCAGTTGGAATTGTTTTCCGGTATAAAAATCCAGGCAACTAAAATTAAAATTGCCGCAACTGTCGTTAGCCAGAACCATTTCCTGAATTTCTTCGGAAGAATTGTACACGCAGCAAAGACTATCGCTAATAATGCTGTTAGTTTCCAGGGAAGTTGGAAAATAATGAAAATTATAAGCAAAATCGCAAGAAGACCTTTGCCAATAAATTTCAGGATAGTGATTGCTTTGTTGGATTTTTTGGGAGTAACCCCTTTCGACTCGCTTTTTTCGCTATTCATAGGCATTGTGCAGTTATACCTTTTTCTCCCTTAATTGAAAATATTAGTTTTAGCTTTTACTTGCTGGAATTTTTCGCGATTTTAATTTCTTCATCGTTCAGGTCATAAAGTTTATAAACCAGCGACGCGATTTGCTTATCAAGAACTCCGATTTGCTGTTTGAGCTTAATTCTTTCTTCAGGAACGTTTGTTGCCATGAAATTCCTGTGCAGTTCAACCATCCGTGCAGTAAGTTCTTTTATCTG
>CAZMPL010000425.1:0-2764 GCA_964567805.1 uncultured Pirellulales bacterium
GCCTGGTGGGTGCTGGAAAGGTGCCCGGAGAGGTTTTGCTAGACGAAGAGGCTGGTGCGGCAGAAGGCAATAAAAAAATTCAGTCCTTCGAAAACAAAGGTTGCACGCAACCGACAGGGACGGAGTCTAAGCAAAAGAAAGGAAAGATAGACATGAAAATCGCGGTGACATCACAGGGAAAAGAACTTTCAAGTGAAATCGATCCAAGGTTCGGAAGAGCAAAATGGTTAGCTGTTATAGATACTGAAACGTCTGATTTTCAGGTGCACGATAACACCGTAAATTTGAATGCTGTACAGGGAGCAGGAATCCAGACCGGACAAAATATAGCCAATCTCAATGTAGAGGCAGTTATAACTGGAAATGTAGGCCCAAACGCTTTTAAGACACTCAGTGCGGCAGGTGTAAAGATTTTTCTTGCTGAAAAACAAACAGTAACTGAAGCGTTGGAATCTTTCAAAACAGGAAAATTAAAAGAAGTAGATAACGCGAATGTAGAAGGACATTGGATTTAGTAAAACAGAGAAAAAGTTATGAAAACATATTTGGATTGTATTCCGTGTTTTATCAGGCAATCCCTTGAAGCGGCAAGGCATGCGACAGATGATGTACGTATCCATGAGCAGGCAGTTCGCGGAGCAATTGGACTTGCGATTGATTTGGATATGAGTCAGTCTCCACCGAAAATCGGCCAGCAGATACATCGTCTGATTCGAGGATTAACAGGTATTGAAGATCCTTATCACAAAGTCAAACAGCGGTTTAATAATATTGCATTGAAATTATACCCTAAAATGCGCCAATTAATCATCGAGTCCAGGAGTCCGATTGAAACTGCGGTTCGTCTGGCAATAGCCGGAAACATTATTGATTTCGGAGTCAAGAGTCAATTACAGGAAAGAGAATTGGAAGAAACAATAGAAATGTGTCTTTCTGAAGAGCTTGCAAATGTGCATCTGGATGATTTTGTTTCTGCTGTAAATGAGGCTGAAGATATTCTTTATCTGGCTGACAATGCGGGAGAGATTGTTTTTGACCGCCTTTTAATTGAGCAGTTGCCCATAGAAAAAATCACTGTGGCAGTCAAGGGTTCTCCTGTAATAAACGATGCGACGATGGAAGATGCTGTTCTTGCCGGTTTGCCAAAAATCGTTGAAGTAACTGACAACGGTTCCGACGCACCAGGAACGATTCTGGAAGGCTGCTCTCCGTCATTTAGAAATCATTTTCAAAAAGCAGATTTGGTTATAGCCAAGGGACAGGGTAATTACGAGACATTAAATAATGTTAACAAAAATATATTTTTCATACTTAAGGCTAAATGTCCTGTAATTTCAAGAAATATTGGTTGTGAAGTAGGTGAAATGATATTGCAAAAAACAAAAGCATTTAAAGGAGCAAAAGAAAATGCCGGGATTTGATGGTACAGGCCCGCAGGGCAGAGGTCCGATGACAGGAAGAGGAATGGGATTTTGTATATTGAAGAAATCCAAAGATAGACCAGGTGAGCTAAAAGGCTTCGTTGGTATACAAGGTGTGCCGGTTAACCAATATGGATCTGGGCCATCTTATATTGGTGCCAGACCTATTTACGGCAGATGCTTTGGACGAGGATTCAGAGGCGGCAGAAACAGATTTGGTTTTTAATTGCAGAAAGGATGTACATTATGACTAATCAAGGTCAGGGACAAGGCAGGATGGGTGGACCATTTGCTGCCGGGCCGGGTGGAAATTGTGTGTGCCCGAACTGCGGCACAACAGTTCCTCATGTTGCCGGACAGTCCTGCAATCAAAGAAGTTGTCCAAAATGTGGTACAAAAATGACAAGAAGTTAATATTTTTTTGAAAGGAAATAATTATGCCAGGTGGTGATAGAACAGGTCCTGCAGGTATGGGACCAATGACAGGAAGAGCAGCAGGTTTTTGTGCGGGATTCGGTGTACCGGGTTATGCCAATTCTGGTGTTGGACGTGGATTTTGGGGTCGCGGTCGAGGGATGGGGCGAGGTCGAGGCTTTGGCTGGGCAAGAGCCGGATATGGCTGGCCTGCATGGAGCGGCGATGTGAATCCTTATGCTTATGGAAATGTACCTGTTGCTCCCCAAATATCAGTTCAACAGGAGCTTGAAGGCTTGAAAGGTCAGGCAGAATATCTGGAAGATGCGCTGGACGGAATTAAAAAACGCATTGACGAGCTCGAAAATCAGAAAAGCGGCAAAGACTAAAGAAGTACAGTAAATATTTTAACATGTATTTTTTTGTGACAAGCTGAATATAAACAGTTTTGTCTGCTTCAAAGATTATGGTTTGCAGACATTAATCTGTCAGGAAGTTTTGTAAAATTTGATTTCATAGAGGTAATACGATGCCGATATTTGAATATAAATGTAAAAAGTGCGGGCATAAAACAGAATTTCTGGAAAAGGCCGGAAGTGATAAAAAGCACACTTGTGAAAAATGCGGCAGTAATGATTTACAGAAAATGTTTTCAACTTTTTCTGCAACGATTAGTTCGAAATCTTCCGGCGATGGCAGTTGTCCAACAGGAACATGCCCATTTAATTAAAAAGGATAAATTATGAAAATTGCAGTGACATCGACAGGACCTTCGCTTGATAATGATGTTGAAATCCGATTTGGAAGATGTGCGTATTTTTTAATTATTGATACCGATACGATGCAATTCGAGGCAATCGAAAATCCCAACATCGCTCTCGGAGGCGGCGCAGGTATTCAATCCGCTCAGTTAATGTCAGAGAAAGGTG
>CAZMPL010000426.1:0-2763 GCA_964567805.1 uncultured Pirellulales bacterium
GGAACAATCCCATTATGCCGGCATATAAATCAGATGCGCCCGCGTAACGTGATTCGCCCATCTCGACCTTTTCCAGAAATTGCGGATTTCCGCCGCTGAAATAAATATCTCTTTGGTTCGGCCTGTCTTTGTCTTTATTAATATGGATAGGTATATCAATTACTTCACCACCGGCAAAATTAACCGCCTCAGTTGACGAATATCCATCCGGAATTCTGCATAATCCCATATCCCAGCCTGTTATTTTCTGCATGACATAAACATCAACAGCCCTGCTGGCCGAGCCGCTGTAACCCGTCGATTTTATTTGGAAGACAGGTCTTGAGCCGATGAAATCATGAAACAGCACCTGGTACTCGCATCTGCCGTCCGCGAAATTGATAGTACCTGCCGAGCCCGGGTCACCATCCGAAAGGCCGGTCAATACATCATCCTGCTGGCTCATCCAGAAAATACCCTTTTCATAACCTGCTTCGGCGGCCAGCATAGCGACTGTTTCTCTTTTCAGTTTCGCAGCACGAACGCGCACACCGTAACAGATATCTAATAATCCGGAACCAAGTATCGCAAGAATAATCGCGGCTATCAGAACCATAACCAAAGCATAAGCTTTTCTGTTTCGAGAATTATTCTTATTGTTTGAATTGCTCATTTTCAGATAATTCCTCATTATTACGGCCAGACGTTACGCATTAATGTCGCGGTCTTTACATGCAAACCCTCATCTTCCGCTGAATCATAGAGCGCAAGGTCCATTTTTACACAGCCGTTTCCATCACCTTCTAAATTGGTAGTCAAATGACTAAACGTAACAGACTGAACATTTTTCGCAAGAATTCTTGTACTTGCGGGCTTGATTTTTTTCCCTGAACTGTTAATACCGCCGTACTTTGTACCGTCTGGAGCAACACTTGACGGATACGGCCCATAATCAACTTTCAGTTCATCATCTTCTATATAATATAAAGCATATTTATTGCCTGTAATATCAGTATCCATGAACGTATCGTTCAATTCCGAGTCCCAATATCTGAATTCGACCGCGTTACCGAAGACTACTTCTTCCGGATTAGAAGATGGTACTACAGTTACATAGCTTCCTGTACCGCTGTCGTATAACTTATAATCAGATTTGTTTGCCTTACGGCCAAATACGCCGAAATTTATCATCGTCTCGATAGCATTGACCTGAACATCGCCGTTGGCGTATTTATACGCCTCGTTCCAGTTACGATGACTTGCTACTATCAAAATAGCGACCGTCAAAATAACAATCAGCGACGCGGCTACACCCATTATCAATTCTACGAGAGTTAAGCCTTTTCTGAATTGTTGTCTTGTCTTTTTCATAATTTTATAACTTCCCGAGTTTACGAGAATGACAAATATGTTTCTTACTCAAACTAACCCATTTCGACTTGTCATCTCCACAAGGAGCCCGAGGGGCCTGAGTAAAACGAAGGATCTGGCCAGAGAATATTAACTAAGTATAATTCGTTACTACTTATTCAAGAGCCAGATGCTTCGCTCAGCATGACAAAAAAAGTTAGAACAGACTCTGTCATTCTGAACGAAGTGAAGAATCTCATACGTTCAAACATAATTTTAACGCCAGATGCTTCACTCCGTTCAGCATGACAATCCGAAATCGTTCCGTTTAATTAACTTTTCAATCCTGCCCAAGTCTGGCATAAGTTGACAGGGTAATAGACGGATCATCAGCATCTACACCTTGCCACTGCACTTTCACATTCAACTGGCGAAGAACATCTCCTGTTTTGCTATCGACCGCGACATCCGCAAACGAAAGCTTTAAATGCAAGTTAATGCCGTCTATAGTAATTGTATAATAACTATTATCACCTGCATCAGGTTTAACAAAACCAACTCCGAGTTCGGTCGCGTCGTAATTGACAATATCAGGAGCGCCGTTCCCTTTCCAGTCTTCAATCAGAAGTTGTCCCGCGCGTGTTGCTGTTAACTCCGCTTTTGCTATACGAAAATGAGCGGCGCCGTAAGCCTGGTAAGTAAGACCCCCGAGAGCTAATACCGCGACTATCGCAGTCGCGACCATTGCTTCGATAAGTGTGACACCTTTATTCTTATTAACGTGTCTGCTTTTCATATTAGTTCTTTTCAGGCCCTCTTAACGACAGTGCCGTGGGGCATTAAACAAAATAACGCCCCACCCCCTGTCAAAATTTATTACTAAATAGGTAGATATACCTATTTTTAAACTATTTAACTACTAAGATGCAGATTCCGTCCATGTTGAGGTTCCATCATTTACAGTTAATGTAACTGTTTGTATTTTCCAATTAGTATCTGGTGCCTTAACTGCAATTGTATATGTTAAAACGCCAGTACTCTCACTGTAAGTACAATTAGAAATAGTATAACTAGTAATATCAAAATATTTTCCGTCTAGCTCAGTTGCCTTAAATAATTTACCTGCACCTGTCGTCGCAGTTCCAGCTCTGTTAAGACCAGCATAGTCTCCATTGGCACCTTGCTCTGCTGCATAGGCACGTATTGCTGTCCCTATTGTTCCAGCACCAGCTTTGCCCTCAGCCCATTTTGCTGCTTCGACTCTTGCGGAAATCATAGGAATTAATACCGCCGCTAATACAGCGACAATTAAAACTACAATCATCAATTCAATTAATGTAAACCCTTTTCTACTTCTCATGATCTTCTCACCTTTCAAAAAAAAATTAGTTTATTTAAATACACACTATCTACACAAAATTGATTTCGCGATTC
>CAZMPL010000427.1:0-2760 GCA_964567805.1 uncultured Pirellulales bacterium
CACTTTTAATTTTGCAATTGTCACCAAAAAATTCTGTTAATTTCTTAAGGCTTCTGATTTGATCATTATGGTGACGCGCAGTAAGATTGTTTGCCTGTAATTTCGTAAATTGATATTTCAAATACATTTCGCATATTTCTTTCATTGTCATGTTCCCATTTACTGATTTTTGTAGAGCGCTATTATATCCATGTAGAAATATTGCCTGATCAAGATAGCTTTCAAGAGCCTGCCTTCTGTCAGAACCAAAATAATAAATATGCCCCCTAATCTTTTTACAGTACTGCCCAGTTGGGTGAAGTGTGAGCGGAAATTTGTCTGAACGAGTTTTTCTATTTGAGCTTTTCATGATTTTCTCCTCCAATAAAATAACCTCTTTTAAAACGATATTTTCGAAATAGTTGTACAAACGGTTGTACTTTTTTCATAAAAATATTCAATCACAAATTCATAACAAATTGTAGCACATTAGCTTATGATTATTATACGAAATGAGAGGAGATAGGTCATTTGATCCTATGACCATTCTATGCTATCTAATGACACCGGTCATTGAATATTTTGACATTGATTCCATACCTTTGTAATTGTCTGAAAACCACGTTTTCAAATAAATATCAAAGGTTGCTACTGTGTAACAAGTGCCTTTATGCGAAGAAGCACATAAGTGGAACATCGTGCTTGGTACATAAAAGAAAAAACTGTAATAAATTGTATGCATTTAAAGATATGCTCTTTTGCAACGGCATGTATTACAACGACTCGAGTGTTATGAGCGAGGAAGTCTTCTATAAATCAGGATTATCTATAACTGATTTCCAACATGAGAAAGCTATACTGCCGGAAAAAGAGAGTCAATGATTTCAAACATGCGGTCTTTATATTTTTAAGGATCGCATGTTTTTGCATTTCGAGTCTTCATAATGGAGGAAGAGGACGAGACAGATTTTCAATTGCTTGAACAATCTCTTGAATCTCGTCGAGCTTTACCTGGATTGCTTCTAAATCCTGATTGTTTTGATTACACATTAATATTTTTATTTCGACAGGTATAAATAATTTCAACTGATGTCCTCGATATCCAAATCAGCGCAAGATATATATACTAAAATGTTTTTTATGAAGTATGAAATATATAACTACAAACACTATCAAACCAATTATAAAATCCCATAAATACTATTGCCAAGATGATATGATTAGTTCGCCCTAAATTGATGAACTGAAAATTCAATCCCCGGTTGGGGCGTAGACTTTTCAGTTCACTATTACGGGGCGGAGGAAACCAAAGAGTAATTCAGTTGAATGCTTTTAATCTATCATTATATCAAAAAAGATGATGCAGAAAGAGACATATGAAAAAACGAAGACAGAACTCCTGTTAGATGAAAGCATATGTACTGAAAACAGAATATTATGGAAAAACTTTTTTGAATGGCTGGAGCGAAAACTTAAACGAATTAATAATCTTGAAAGGTTGGATGAAGGAACATATAAAACTCTCAATCATTATGTTGGTCGGTTCAAAAATGTGAATAAATGGTTTAACAATAAGCCATGGTCAGCCCTCACGAAGGATGATATCCAAAAAGTGTATGATGATTTAGAGGATGGTATTATAAAAAACAGGTTTGGAAAAAGATTCGCAGACCGAAAGTCATATTACACCAAAGTATTTAAATCAAAACCTTTTAAGATGGCTGGGAAAGCTGAAATTGCTCAAGAAGTTTTTGAGTTTTATAGGCCAAAGGAAAACCTTGATGTGAATTTTATAGAATATAATGAATTTCTGAAGCTGCTTGTTCCAACAAAAACTATTTCACAAAAACTCTTACTCTGGCTAGCCTGGGATATTGGTGAAAATGTTGGAAGCCTATTGCAATTAAGAAAACAAGATTTTAGAAGACAACTGAATCCACAGACTAACGAACCAGAATATTTAATTGAACTTAGAAAAGAAATCCTTAAACGAAGCAGGAGGGCCAGAGTTGAAGTAACTAATTTTGTTGAAACAGCTCAGTTACTTGATATTGTACTTTCTAACTTACAGGATAATGAATTGATTTTAAAATTCGGACACAGACAAGCCCTTAAGTTTATGTCTCACTGTACAGATATCGCTAAAGTCAACTGTATTCCTACAGGAAAAAAACCTACCTATAAAGATTTAAGAAGCTCGATGTGCTGTCATTTACTTAAAATAGGGTGGAGAATTGAAGAAGTGAATAGTCGTCTTGGCCATTCACCTGCTAATTTGTCAATGGTAACTCGATATGCTAATTATTTGGCACTGGACAGACATTCTTCAAAACTTAAAGTATCTAATAATAATATTGAGTCGATGAAAGAAAAGCTTAACAATTTACGTCAGATTGAAAAACAACAGGAAATGAGAATAGAAAAGCAACAAAAACGAATAGAGTTTTTAGAAAAAGACAGGAAAAATACGTCTGAGCTGATTAAAGAACTGAAGAAGACAATGTCCGACCTGCAATTAAGCATGAATTATATACTTTCCCAAAAAGATAAACATATTGATTCTACGGAATTCTTTTCGGCAGGCTCGGAAGATCACTCATATCGAAGTAATCAATAAGACATTTCTCACAGCAGAAAAACATCAACTTTTCTAAAGGTACAAAGTCCTTCACTCCGATAACGCCTTCTTCGACTTTAATAGCGTCGGTACCTATATTCAGTTCCTGCGTGCAGTTAGCACATTTTTTTTGATTTACCATCAATAGTAGTAGAGATTGTCGT
>CAZMPL010000428.1:0-2757 GCA_964567805.1 uncultured Pirellulales bacterium
GGTCTTTTGGTGAGGGAGAAGAGAAGATAGACGAAGGGCGAGAGATGAGGGACGAAAATGAATCTGGCTTCGCCTGAAGACTACGCCAAGACAGGAAGCCAATGTGTTACAGACCAAAGGCCAGAAACTCAAGACATTAGAAAGGAGACAGAATGCAATATGAAACTAAACCCTATACCTCCGCATGGAGTCCGAGGGACCTAAACGCTATACACAGATTTGGAACGACCAGCGGCTGAAGCTTGTCCGCCTGTGGCGGAACTATTCTATTTGTCTTCCTCTTCGTTGCTGGCGGCCAAGTACTCTTTATGGCCCTCGTTGTTGACATAAGCCGGTACGTCTTCCTGCTGCTCGTATGCTTCGTCGTTCATGTCCTTGTAACCAGCGGCTGCGTCGGCGTTCATACTGTTGCGAATGTGCTCGTATTCTTCCAGAGTTACCATGACTTCGCGGGCCTGGGAGCCTTTGTATTCGCCGAGGATTCCGGAAGCGGCCATCATTTCTATCATACGCGATGCCCGGGCGTAACCTATGCTGAGTCTTCGCTGGAGAAGTGATACGCTGCCTCTCTTGGTTTGCAGGACTACGCGCACCCCGTCGTCGAATAGTTCGTCCTTGACCATGTCACTTGGATCAATTGTTTTGATTTGAGTGAGTTCAGGTAAGAACTGCGGCTCAGCTACGTCCTTGAGGTGCTTGACGATTCCTTTGATTTCGTCATCGTCAAGGTACGTTCCCTGTGCGCGAACAAGCTCGCTCGTACCCGGTTTGAGGAACAGCATGTCACCTTCGCCGAGAAGTGTTTCGGCGCCGTTCTGGTCGAGAATGATTCTGCTGTCCATGCGTGCGGCTACGCGGAAACCGATTCGGCACGGCATGTTGGATTTGATAAGGCCTGTAACTACAGTCGCCTGCGGTCGTTGGGTCGCGAGAACGATATGGATACCAATCGCGCGGCTCTTCTGTGCAAGACGAACGATATAAGATTCGATTTCCTTTGCGGCCGTCATCATTAAGTCCGCAAGCTCGTCGATGATGATTATTATGTAAGGTAACTTCTTCGGAATTTTCGCTTCCTCTTCTTCGTCGGATGGATTGAATCTGCTCAGGAGATCTTCTTTGCTGAGTTTGTTGAACTCTTCGATGTTCCTGACTTTCGCTTCCGCGAGCAGGGCATAGCGCTCGTCCATCTTTACAGTAGCCCATTCGAGAATCTGGACGGCCATTTTCGTTTCGGTGACAATCGGGCACATCAAATGAGGAATAGTATTGTATGCGGTCATTTCGACCATCTTCGGGTCGATAAGAATCATCTTTACTTCGTCGGGACGTTTTGTAAGTAATACGCCTGTGATAACGCTGTTAATGCAAACGCTCTTTCCTGAGCCTGTCGTACCTGCAATCAGCAAGTGCGGCATCTTCGCCAAATCGGAAATGAGCGAATCGCCGGATGAGTCCTTGCCAAGGAAAAGCGGTATCTGCATCCTCTGTGCTTTGCTTCCCGCGTTGAGGATAAGGCTCTTGATGCGAACCTTTTCTTTTTCGCCGTTCGGAACTTCGATTCCTATCGTATGTTTACCCGGCAGGGGGGCTACTACGCGAACAGCACCGACACCCAGAGCTCGTGCCATATCATTTGCAAGCGCAGATATGTGACTTACTTTTACACCCGCGGCGAGCTCAAGTTCGAACATTGTCACTACCGGACCTGTATCGGCGGCGACAACTTTCGCGTTTACGTTGAATTCCGAAAGCAATTGTTCAAGCGCTGCGGCTTTGGATTTTACGACTTTTTCCTGTACCGAAGCGTAACCAGTCTCAGGTTCCATAAGTAATTCGAGCGGCGGCAAAATGTAATCGTCATAAGAAGGCTGAACAAGCGGCTGATTCGATTTCTTCGCTTTCGGCATAACCGCCGTCTTGTTGATATCCAGGCGTTTTACAGGTAAATTCTCGATACGCTGGGTATTATCTTCTTCGACTGTGACTTCTTCTTCTATTTCAACATCTTCTTCGACTACAGGTTTTTCTTTCTTAATTTTGACTGCCTGCGGCTGTTTCTGTTTGGCGCTTAACTTTCGCCATATTTCGCTGATGGCCTGGGATTGCTGCTTAGCCGCTGATAATGCCGGCGGACCGACAATACCAATTGTCTTGCCAAGACCGAAAATCAATCCGCGCACCACTGAAAATATGAAACGGTCCGCAAGTAAAATCGAGCCGACAATCCATATCGCGGCTATGAAGATAAAAGCACCAAGTGACGCGAAGTGAGTTTGGAAGACTTGTAAAGTCGCGATTCCGATTACGCCGCCGGAACCTTCCGGAAATTCAAACACGCTGTGCGGCCATAAGCTATAGAAAGTCGTCGAAGCCGCTACCGTTACCATAACCAGCCCGATTGTACGGAGAATAAGCTGGTCGAGAGGCTTGTAAATCAGCTTCGCTACCAGAAATACGATGACAGATATTATTACTAAAAATACGCCCGGTCCGACATAATATAACGAATAATATGCGCAGAGTGATCCTATCGTGCCGCATAAATTGGCAGTAGGATTATTATTCGGTTGTACATACATGCTTGGCCAGTCGCCTATATTGAAACTGATACAACTGCATAGTAAAAACAGGCAGATTCCTATCGCGATACAAATCCACGCGGTATGAGCTACCGAGCGGGTTAATTCTGCTTTTGTATTCCTTTTTTTAGGTTTTTTCGTTCTCAAACCTCCAACTCCTTTCATCGTCCTATAA
>CAZMPL010000429.1:0-2718 GCA_964567805.1 uncultured Pirellulales bacterium
AATATAAATTCATAGATTAATTAAGATTTTTTTTGACAAAGGCTGAGAAAATCTATAAATTAATATTATGCTATTTGTGAATGTGAACACAATCTCAAATAGCATGTTTTTTTGTAATCCGTTTTTTTAAGAAAATAAAGAAGGACAGATGAAGCAGAAACGAATACCAGATGAGACAATTCGAAGATTGCCTGTATATCTCCGGGGCCTTATGTTTTTAATTGAAAGCGGCTATTTGAGTATATCCAGCAATAAATTTGCTGACTTTGTCGGGGTAAATTCGTGTCAGATTCGTAAGGATTTTTCTTATTTCGGTGATTTCGGCGTACGCGGCGTCGGATACGATATAAAAAAGCTCTGTATCGAGATAAAAGCAATATTAAAGCTCGATATTCATCAGAAAGCCGCCCTGGTAGGGGTTGGAAATCTTGGTTCGGCTATTCTTTCTTATTCAGGATTTCAGTTATACGGCTTCGAGCTTGCCGCTGCGTTTGATAATGATCCGAAGAAAATAGGCAGGACTATTGATAACGTAAAAATAATGGATGTCTCTCAAATTGATATATTAAAAACGGAAAATATAAAACTTGGCATAATCGCGGTTCCGAGAAATGATGCTCAAAAGATTGCGGATGCTCTTGTTAAAGCTGGAGTAACGGGGATTCTCAATTTTTCACCATGTTATATTATGGTACCTAAAAAGGTAAAGGTAATGACTATCGATATAGCCGGATATCTTGCGAGAATGCCGTATTATACTCCTAATGGACAGTAATAAACTCGTGTGAAAGTACATGGTTAATCAGGAATGATTGAAAAATTATAGGGAACACAAATGAGTATTAAGAAAATTGCAAAAAAAGAATTTGGACTTCTTGTGGATGAATTAATCCGCACGACAAAAGTCTATGGTGTGAAGGCTAAAGGCGACAAATTCGATTACGGTCTGCTCGAATCATCTAATGAGCTGAGACTTGATTACGATGTTACTTTACAGCCTCCGAAGAAATATTTTCAACCTCCTTGCGAAACACTTGTTACATATCAGGGGCAGGGCACATACAAATCAGAATATGACTGTGAAAAGTTCGTACTTCTCGGAGTTCATCCGTATGATATGATTGCCATTAACCAGATGGACATGCTGTTCAGCAAGGATAATTATGACAGTCATTATTTTGCACGTCGTAATAACGCTGCAATCGTGGCATGTGATGTTGTAAAACCGTCGAAGAACGTATTCGCTTCATCGATGAACACCGCGGTTGTCGAAGAAGGTTACGATGTACTTTTGACTGATATCGGCGATAGCTATATAGCCGACGCCGCTACAGAAAAAGGTGAAAAGTTGCTTGCGGGCGTTAAAAACGCAAAAGACGCGGGCGATGATGATTTGCAAAAACGTCAGAATGTCTGGGATAAGAACAGGAAAGGTTTGAATAAGCACGAACTGAAGTGCAGTCCATCATATTTACCGAAACTGCTCGAACGTGCTTATGATAATCCTGTCTGGGAAGAGAAAGCCAAAACATGTTTCTCGTGCGGCTCATGCAACCAGGTTTGCCCGACATGTTATTGCTTTGGTGTTCAGGATGATGTGGACTGGGATCTCAAGAGCGGCAAACGCGAGAGATTCTGGGACGGATGCCTACTCGATGGATTCACCAAAGTCGCTGGCAATCATGAATTCAGGAAAAACAGGGAGGACCGTTTCCGTCACAGGCTGTACAGAAAAGGCAAATATGTTCCAAGCAAGATTGGCGGACAAATTGCCTGTGTAGGCTGCGGCAGATGTGTTGGCGCCTGCCTGCCTGACATTGCGAATCCCGTAAATGTTTACAATAAACTAATAGATGATATAGGAATATTTTAATTAGGAGCAATTTTAATGTGTGATTGTTGTGCCGAAAAGAAAGATATCTATCTGCCTCAGCCTGCTACAGTTCAGGAATTGAAAATGCTCAATGGCACCGAACTGTACCTGAGGATTTCGATGGATGATAGCCCGCTGGAATATGTTCCAGGTCAGTTTGTCGAGGTCTCTATCGCCGGAATCGGTGAAGCGCCGATTTCAATCAGCTCGACTCCGACACTCGGTGACAGTTTCGAGCTGGTAGTTAGAAAAATCGGAAACGTAACCAATGCTATACATGCGCTTAAAGTAGGGGATAAGATCGGAATAAGAGGGCCAATGGGAAATGGTGTTTACCCTGTAGATGAAACAAAAGGCAAAAACCTTGTTTTCATCTGCGGCGGTATCGGTCTGGTACCTCAGCGTTCTTTTATCAACTATGTTCTCGATAATCGTGCTGATTATGGTGATGTCACCGTACTGGTCGGAACGAAAAATCCTTCTGAAAGAATTTTCCATTCAGAACTCGAAGCCTGGAGCAAGCAGGAAGATATTAAATTGCTCGAGACGGTTGATAAAGGCGATGCAACCTGGAAAGGTAATGTAGGTGTCGTGACTACTCTTATTCCGAAAATAGAAAACGAGTTGAAAAACGCGGAAGTCCTGGTTTGCGGACCTCCAATTATGTATAAGTTCGTGCTCATGTCACTGAAAGAGCAGAATGTATCGAAAGACAGGATTTATCTCAATCTTGAAAGAAAAATGAAATGCGGCGTTGGCAAATGCGGACATTGCCAGATAAATAAGTATTATGTATGTATCGATGGTCCCGTATTTTGTCAATCCGATTTAGGTAATGTGCCGGA
>CAZMPL010000430.1:0-2716 GCA_964567805.1 uncultured Pirellulales bacterium
AATTCTTCCTAAATTATCTCTTAAAATTAAATCATCATTAGAAATTGTTATAGAACGCTCTTTGTATCAATTTCTGTTAAGATGTCTTTGGAGATCCTTGAGTCTGTTTGATTCGTCGAAGCCCATCATAATTATCGGGAATGCGGTTTTATTGTGCATTAGCGGCTCGTCAAGATTCACTAAATTGCGGCAGGATTCACCATCGGGTGTGCCGGGAATCGGGGAGAAATCTGCGAGCATGCCGCGAATACCGAGACTATGAACGAAGTGCATAGATTCCTCAAGCTCCTGCATGTCACCGTTCGGATGGCCGAGAATCTGGTAAGCCGTAATATCGTTCAGGTTTGCTCCAGCGTTCGTAAGATGTTCGACGGCTTGCGCAAGTTCTTCACTGAACACTTTCGAGCCGGTCTGCTTTTGCCATTTTACAGAGGAACTTTCGAAGCCGAGATAAAACGTTTTGAAGCCGCCGCGAACCATGAGATTCGCCAGTTCGCTTGTAATAAAACGCGCGTTGAGTGCGTTGGGTGAGTGGAAGTTTACCTGTATTTTATTTGCTATTACTTTTTCCAGGAATGGAACCAGAATTTCTTCATGCTTGTAGAGCAGGGCGTCATCGTAAAACGCGACGTGCTGTGCTCCGAGAGAATGCACATGCTTCAGTTCGGCGAAAGAATGTTCGATGTCACGCGCCCTGAATTTGCCGTAAACTTTCTGGACGGAACAATACGTACAACTGAAAGGGCAGCCGTCTGTTAACTTGAGAATACCTGTATTTAATTTTGGATAAGCTTCCCATAACGCGGGCTGCTCCAGGTCTGGAGTTATTTTCATGTATTCCCAGAGCGGCTCAAGATTTATTCCCGAAACAACGAAATCCGCGCCAATATTTTCCGCGTGTGAGCGGCATAAAGCAGCATAAACTCCGCCAAGAATAATTTTTGCGTTCGGGTGATATTTGCGGATATCCTGAATTACTTCCCGCACGCCGGGGTACCAGTATGTCATTGTGGTTTGTATAAATGCATAGTCGAAAGGTTTTTCGTTTTTCAAAAACTCCTCGAATATTGCGCGCGGCAAGCCATACCTTCGATAATAGCGCGGAATCTCGGCAAGACAATCCGGATTGGGAATTTTCTCGAAATAGAATGTGCCGCGTCCCCATTTGTCGGATTTGAATTGCTTTTGCGATGCCATGAAAGGATGCTGCCTGTCGATATAATCGAACAGGGCGAAGTCAGCCTGACCGCGAAGTTTCCCGGCTACGCTCAACATGCCGTACGGCTTGAGCCAGAAATCGTACGCCGCAAAATCATAAATTGGAGGATTTACAAGCAATATTCTTGGTTTCATAACGGATAATATATACTGAAATGCCATAAAGGCACGAAAAAAGAAAATACTTTTTTGAAATAATTTTGAATAAATAGCGACTAATTCTCAGAAGTTGCTATAATTATATTCTGCGTTGTCATACCCGCCCCCATGGGATAAACTTCGGCGGGTATCCATATACAATGCAAAATAATATTACTGTTTTGGCAGGGACGAGAAAGCATAATAGTGTGGGAGTACAAAATATGGAAGATAAAAGGGCAAAAATTAAATCGTTAGCAGGTTTGCTGATTTTCGTAGCTTTTATAAGCGGGTGCGTGATTTACGTTGGCCCCGGCAGTCAGTCTCATAAGTTTACCAAAATTGTTCACATGCCCGCGGCGTCTTTGTCCCCGGGTTTGAATTTCCAAACTCAGACGCATAACGGCTCAATTAAAGTACAGGGCTCTGATGCGACCGAATGCAGTGTTATCGCGACGATAACTGGTCAAGCGTCTTCTGATGAGAAAGCGGAGGAACTTGTCGAAAAAACAGAGTTGCGTTTCGAGAAGTCGGAAAGCGGGCTGAAATTCGTAATAGATAAACCTGATAATTTGATGAACTGCTCCGTGAGTGTGAGTCTGGAAGTTGTTTTACCGAGTGAAACAAATCTCGACCTTGTAAGTCATAACGGCGAAATCGAAATTGAAAAAATAAAAGGCAATACAAACGCTGTAAGCCATAACGGAAGAGTCAGTGTAAATAATGTTTCAGGTATGATTACCCTGAAAACGCATAACGGCGAAATCGAAGCGAAGGAAATTGCCGGTGATATCGATTTTGTGTCATACAATGGACAAGTTGAGGCTTTCTTTTCGCAAGCAGCCGCTCCTGACTGTGACATAAAGATGGTGACGCATAACGGCGGCATAGAATTAGTAGCACCGCAGAATTATTCAGCGAAAGTTGATGTCTCGACCCATAACGGCCATATCGATACTGATTTGCCAATTACAATTCTGGGTACGTTCAACGGAAAAAAGCTCGTAGGAACAATTGGTGACAGGAAGGGCAATTTAAAACTCGAAACCTATAACGGCTCAATAAATATTAAGTAGTGAATAGTATTTAGTCGTTAGTGAATAGTGGTTGGATAGTAAGAATCACGTTTATTCATAGGTAGGCCCCACGGGCTCCCGGGGAGATAGGCTTCAGCCCATTCTACATTTTTACTTTTTACTCTGCGTTCTTTGTGTGCTTTGTAGTTTTTAAAATTGGGGGATATAAAATTCTCATTTTCTAAAAATTACCTCTTGCATGAAACAGAAATGGGTATAAACTTTATTGTGTAAGGATGATTTTTTGAAAGGATTTTTATATGTCGAAAAAGGTATTACTCTCT
>CAZMPL010000431.1:0-2692 GCA_964567805.1 uncultured Pirellulales bacterium
CTATAACAGAGCGTTGACAGCAGGAGAAGTGAAATATCTGTACAAGAACTGAGATGATATAAATTATTATAGGAATTACATCTTATAATTAATTCATTAATCAGGCTAATAAAGTAACTTATGAAGACCTCCGAATTTAATGTTCGGGGGTCTTTTTTATTAAAGAATTCTTATAAATATTACATAAAAATTTATTTAATTGTAATTTAAGACATAAATTGGTAATTATCGGAACTTTCATAGAAAATTTTAGAAGTCCAGATTTTTTTATACCATTTCCATAAACCGCATGATAATATAGAAAATATAGTAAAAAAGGGAAATATCCAATTGAATTTTGTCGATATTTAAAGATAATTTCATTAAGAAATTACAATACAATATTCAGAAAGGAAATAATTTATGAAAAATCGAACTTTTATTCATAAGGTCTTATATGCAGCCATTTTAGTACTCACTCTGCAAATATTAGGCACAAATACTGTTTTCGGACTTAGCCTGATAGGTCCTCCAAGGTCAATTCTTCAACCGGAAGAGAGTGCATTCGCTTTTGAGCTTGGTTACAGTAGCATGGACCTTGAATCATTTGGGGAACGTACAGAAATCCATTTATCCCCATACTCTAGTGATATTCAATATAGAAAATATGAAATTGAAAATCTTAAATCCATAACACCTTCAATTCGTCTTGATACAAATGTTTATGAGGATTGGGATGTTTTCTTACGTCTTGGCTTAACTGATGCCGCCGCCGATATTTCCGAAGAGCAGGCAGGAGGAATTCCCGGTAGTGAATTCAATGATTTTGATGGTGGTTACGGATTATCCTTGGGCATCGGAACAAGAGCAACCTTCTATAAACAGGACAATACCACATGGGGTGCAACATTACAGGCAAACTGGATGAATCCCGGAGATAGTGATATTACAGATAAAAGCGATACAAGCTTTACAGGAACAGCCGAACTCAATTATTGGGAAGTTCAATTGGCCTTCGGACCAACAGTTCAATTTGGAAATGTCAGAGTGTATGGAGGCCCTTTCCTGGATTTTGTAAATGGAGACCTCGATATAAGTGGAACAACTACGGATATATTACCTAATGATACTACTCTTGAAGTTTCACACGATATTAAAGAGAAATCTCAATTCGGAGGCTTCTTAGGCGCACAATGGAACCTTGGAAATAACAGCACTTTAATTACTGAAACAGAATTTACCGGTGATGCAATAGGTGTTGGAATTGGCCTGGCATGGAAATTCTAAAATAGGTGTAATCCAAAAGAACAAAGTATTTCGATACAATACAAATTTGATATAAAAAAATCCATACTTGTTAATCGCATAATAAGTATGGATTTTTTATTGTACACAAAACTGTAATTATCATTTTGATAAACAACAGATTTATTGTCTTACTTTTAACAGGTTTTCGATACATTTCTTAGAAACCGATACGGTACATTCAATTGCATCCGATAGAATTAAGTAATATATACTAAAATCAATTAAACATGATGATAACAGGAATGTTATTACCATTTCGTAATGTTTAATGTTGTATAACCTGTAAACAAGCCACCATCTGCAAGAGAACCAGAAATTTCGATATATTTCAATCCATATCCAGGTAAAACACTAATTAATTTATTCTTATCGAAGACTGCAACAACTAATGTTTTGCCAGACGAATTGAATACAACCTGGTCATTATTCGCTAATATTGAACCACCTGCGGATTCCCCAATGCCAGAGAGTAAAAGCGGTGTATTTTTAACTTCTTTGACTTTATATCCCGCAGGCATTTCCACAACAACCCTTATACCTGATAAAGCACCATCACGCCTGAAAGAACTCGGGGAAATTTTAATACTTTCTTCTGTAATTATTAGGGGCCCATTGCCAACTTTAATATCAGCACTATCTTCCGCCAGAGCGGTTTCGACACTTTGTGCAGTAACAATATTTGTTACTGTAATACCTTCAGGAGTATTATCCTTTAGACGCGCAGTAAATGAAAGTTCCGCAGATTCCATAGGCTCAAGAGAAGGTATCGACCATGTATATGTGCTTAAATTTGCATCATATACACCAAAAACATCCTCGTTTGCGCTTATGAAATTCAAATATTCAGGCAGAACATCAGTAACAATTACATCTGTAGCAGAGAAACTGTTATCGTTATTGTCCACGTGGATATTATAAGTAAATACTTCATCCAAATCGACCCATTTTGTCATACCCTCAATTGCACCGAAAACAGTCTTTTTAACATTCAGCGGCCTGGAATTAGTTAATATTTCCGCTCTTCTTGTAACAGGAGGAGTTGAATCACTGCTAATAGTTACTACATTTGTGATAGTTGTCCTCGGGGCAACATTTGCATTCACTTTGACTTTAATATCAAGATAAGTACTTGAGCCTTTAACTAAAGACGGATAAACCCATGTGTAAGTATGGTCAGATGAGTCATAATTGCCAAACAAGCTGTCATCAAAAGCGGATAAATAACTTACCTCTTGCGGTAACTGATCCACTACTTTAACATTTGTAACTGTATTTTCATTTTTAATATTATCAAAAGAAATACGATAAGTTACTATATCACCAGCTTTTACCGCATCACCTGGTGTCATAGTATCGCCATCTAAGATTTGATACACTTCTTTTTTAAGATTAAGTGGATTATAAC
>CAZMPL010000432.1:0-1627 GCA_964567805.1 uncultured Pirellulales bacterium
CCTTCCAGCATGACTACTCTATCGGGACCGGCAATTGCTTTTAGGGACATATCAACAGGCTGGGTTGGGGCAGTTCCTCTTCCCATTCCTCCAAATCCGGCATTTTGGGCGAAAGCGCTGCAGATAAACACAGAAATTGCACAAACTAATAAAAATTGGGTGAAATATGTTGAAATTTTTATTTTCATATAGATCTCCTTGAATTTAATATTTTTAGTGCAATATAGCATTCCCCGGTACAAAAAGCACGATTTTATTGTCATTAACTTCAAAAAAACATTATTTTGTGCTTCAATATTTTATATTCAACATTTTTTCGTAACCTTTGTTAAAAGGTTTGCCTTTAATAGTTAGAAAGACCTGAAAAAGCATGTTTTTCAGGTGAAAAGTTAAGATGGAGAAGTAAAAAATAAAGAGGTCTGAAAATGAATCTTACAAGAAAAATATTAAGTTTTATACTTCAGATATTCGATTCCGAGAGCTATCTGTTTTCTGAAATCGATTCTCATAAATGGGAAAATAAACTCGAAATACAATGCCATCAGCCGGATTAAGTTGACGGGTGTATGAGTGAATGAGTTAATGAGGATACAGGGCGTGGGTTGGTGGTTAGTTACTGGTCGTTAGTGAATAGTATTTTTTGACTTAGGTATTTTTAATTTTCCTGGTAAATTTTCAATCCAAAAACATCTCGAAATTTTCACATCTTTGCGTTAGAATAATTAAAAGTGAAATCATTTATAATTTTGATTTTCAAACTTGTTTTGTATTTAGTTGTTAGAAATTAGGATTTTGTCGTGTCAGGTTTATTCTACAATTTAGGCAGGAAAGTTGGTCCGAAGGTTCGCAAAGCCCAATGGATATGGCACTCAATGACCGGCTCGGAATCTGATACTATAAAAATTGAAAATCAGGTAGGTATGGACCTTGCGCGTGAAATCAGGTTACAAGCAGAGCTTGATAAAAATCCGCAGGTTGAAGAAATACTGAATGATACCGGCTTGCGTCTTCGCAAGTGTGTCGCAAACGAGTTTCGTACTTTCAATTTCGAGGCTATCGCCGGAGTCGAACCAAACGCATTTGCTCTTCCCGGCGGATTTATTTTTGTTACACGTTCGATAATGGATTTGTGTCACTGGGACAAAGACGAGACGGCATTCATTATTGCGCATGAAATGGCTCATGTGATTCGCAAGCACGCGATAAACCGTATTATGCGTGACTTCGCTGTAACCGCTGCTTCCAGAGTTGCACCTGTACGCGGGGCTATTGCAGGATGGGTCAAGAAAGTCGGAATGCAATATCTCGAAAGTTCGTATTCGCATGAACTTGAATTCGAAGCGGATAAACTTGGTGTTAGACTAATCGAGGCTGCTGGTTTCAATCCGGAAGCTTCAATTAGTCTGCTCAAACGTTTGAGTGAACTGAAATCGTCTTCAAATCAAATCGAATTGGGAAGCTATTTTTCCACACATCCGGCATTTGCAGAACGAATCGGTAATATTAACGAACTATTGAGAAAACGCAGATAATAGAATTATGAAAAAGATAATACTACAATCAAAAAACACAATAGTTTTATGTGCGGCGGCGATGTTATTTGCCGTATCATGTTCAACCCCGACGC
>CAZMPL010000432.1:1637-2691 GCA_964567805.1 uncultured Pirellulales bacterium
ATCGGCAATATTAACGAACTATTGAGAAAAAGCAGAAAATAGATTTAAGCCCGGATTTTCCATATAGTTCGTGACATATTTCCAGTAAAATTATATTTGGATAAAAGTATTTTGACCGTTCTGGAAAATTTTGGTAGGATTATTGATGCCGTAGGAGAAAATTAAGTTCTTTAATTGTTTAAATGGGAAATAAAAGTTTATATGAAAAAGATAATACTGCAATCTAAAAATACAATAGTTTTATGTGTGATGGCGATGTTGTTTGCCATATCGTGTTCAGCGCCGACGCAAAAAAATCAGAACCGATATGCCAAATCATTTGACGGTGAACAAATCAGCTACAACGTTTACGGTCAGGGGGACACAGCCCTGTTGTTCGTACACGGATGGAGCTGCGACAGCAGATACTGGCGCGAGCAGGTGCCGCATTTTGCCGAAGAATACTGCGTTATCACGATGGAACTGGCTGGACATGGCAACTCGGGACAAAATCGCAAGGTTTATTCGTTAGATGGTTTCGCTCAGGATGTAAAGGCGGTGATAGAGGCGGTCAATCCGAAAAAAGTAATTTTAATCGGACATTCGTTCGGCGGAGAAATAGTCGCATCTACAGTCAAGTTGGAACCGGAGAAGGTCATTGGTATAATAGGCGTGGATACACTTCACAACCTGGACGAGACATTCACCAAAGAAGAAGGCTATAAATTAATTGGGCTCGATGGAATGAAAAAAGATTTCAAGCCTGCAGTGAGAGAATTTGTCATGCAGATGATGGGCAAAGACGTAAACCAGAAATTATCAAACTGGATTATTAACGATATGTCATCGGCGCCGCCGGAAGCAGCGATAAGCGCTCTTGAAGAATACGTTGGGGCAATAGCGGACAAGAAAACGATAAATATTTTCAGGGAAGTTAAAGTCCCGGTGATATGTATAAACGCTGACCTGTGGCCAACAAATATCGAGGCAAACAAGCGGTATGTGTTGTCGTTCGATGTGAAGATAATGAAAGGAGCCGGTCATTTTTTAATGCTGGAGCGGCCGGAAGAATTTA
>CAZMPL010000433.1:0-2658 GCA_964567805.1 uncultured Pirellulales bacterium
ACGTTGGAAATAAGTGTCTTGAAAAGAATGCTCTGTCCGCCGTTTGGAAGTGTGACTGGATAAATCCAATTGCCTTCAGAGCTTCGTTTGCGGCTTTGAGTATCACTGCTGCCGCAGGCGCACGCCAAATCGTACTGCGCATCCGTGCTCAGAATTTCCAGTTTCTTCTGTGTATCAGGTTGTGCTATGATTGCAACCATTCATCCATCCTTAAATATTCACCCTCAAGCATATTATCGGCTTTTTGGATTTCTTTGCAATACCATATCCTATAAATGGTTGAAATATTTTGCAAAAACACATATATTTAACATTTTGCGGTAAAGATTTTATACAAAATTAAATCACGCAGAGACGCTGAGACGCAGAGAAAAGATTAATAAAAACAAAAATCCTCATACTGCTGCGTAAGCCAATTCCCTGCGACCCTGCATCTCTGCGTGAGAACAAAAAGGTAAAAGACATGCACGAAAATGAAATAGGTACTATTGTCGTTGAAGAAACTATTGCTTTACACCAGGAGCTTGGACCAGGATTGCTGGAATTTGTTTACGAATTCTGCTTAGCGAATGCCCTGAGCAAGCGGAACCTCATTGTAAAAAGGCAAGTACCAATTCCTATTGAGTACCGAGGCATTCGTTTTGAAGAGGGTTTCCGTGCTGATATAATGGTAGAAAATAAAATATTACTCGAATTAAAGTCCGTTGAGAAGACCACAAATGCTCATCATAAACAAGTTTCTACTTATCTTCGTTTAACTAACATGAAGCTCGGGTACCTGCTGAATTTTGGTGAAGCCCTGATGAAAAATGGAATACACAGAATTGTAAATGGCCTGGAAGAATATTAAATCACGCTGAGACGCTGGGACGCAGAGAAAAGATTAATAAAAACAGAAATTACAAGCTGATACCGGCTAACGAAAAACAAAAATCTTCATACAGCGGCGAAAGCCAATTCTCTGCGACCCTGCGTCTCTGCGTGAGAACAAAAAAATTATCCGGTCATTAAGCTTGTTCGATTAGTTTACGTTTTTCCTGTTCGAGATTACTGTATTTTGCTTCTATTTCTTTATACCTTTATTGAAGATGTAACACTAAACGATTAATCCGCTTGGAAACATCAAGAACATTCTCAAGTGACCTGTTTATTGCAGAAAAAGATTATTTGAACCTAACATTTTATTTTCATCCTTTAAAAGTATTTTTGAAATTCAATATTAATTTTACCCAAACTGACCGATTTTTTCTTTGTCATGGATTGAAAATTTTACCGGGTACACTTAATTATCTCCATGGTCGAAATTTTTAGAGTTTATTAGAGATGGTTTATTCTTCTGTGTACTGCCATACGATGCTTGTGTAAAACAGATTACAATTTCCTCACATACAACATAGTTTTATTGCTTTTCGTAATCCTTCTTCAGTGTTTCATCGTAAATCTTTCGCCATTTTTCAATCAGGTCTTTTCTTTCTTTTTCGGGAATTTCCTGTTTTATATTGATGTAACTCTGGCTTCCGATCTTTCCGTCTGTAATCTTATAGATAGCTGCTGCAGTGAATCCAAATACTGAGTGGTAGCCGGTATAATTTCTTTCTCCAACTCCAAAGCCACTTTGTCCAGTGCTATATTTAATATCTCTGCCAAAGTTGCTCTCGAGACCATATTTCATAAGCAGCGGCAGCAAGCTCGGGTCCGGCATGTAGTAGGCAAGCTGTGTAGCAAGCAATACCTTTACTCCATTCGAGTCTTGCAATGCCCGGGCTATAAACGGCAACAAACGTTTATCCTGAACCTGGCACAAAGCAAAGAAAGCATTCGGGTATAAACCATTTTCCATGACATAAACGACCGTTTCTAATTTATCATTCAGCTTGTACTTGCGAAACATCTGATCCAGCTCAATTCTTTTGAGGGTATTTCCGGTATTTTCTGCCTTTGCAAATATATCCAGCAATTCCTGATGAGCGGCCGGATGTATTTCTTTCTGTAAGTCCTGCCTGACTTTGGACCAGGCGTCGCGCCATTCCTGAATCTGGACTTGACGTGACTTTTTGATATCAATATTTCCAAGCTCCCCTCCGGTAATTCTTCTAAGAGCAATTGCTGCAGATTCAAAGGCTGAATAGTGCATCATTTGGTTTCCTACAACCTGTTCATTCTTATAGTCACTCTTTATAACGTATTCCAGCAAAGGTTCAACGAAGTTTACATCCGGAATTATAGAAGCTGCATTTGCGGCGTACATGAGGTCTCGTTCCGGTAATTTCGGCATAACCTCTATAATATAGGGAACCAAACGTTTATCCTGCAATTGATTATCCCTGCCCAATTGCCAAAGCATCAGGCCGGCGTATTTGTTTT
The DNA here is from genome assembly GCA_964567805.1 of uncultured Pirellulales bacterium. Taxonomy (GTDB): domain Bacteria; phylum Planctomycetota; class Phycisphaerae; order Sedimentisphaerales; family Anaerobacaceae; genus JAFGPS01. Next base: position 2,365 of record CAZMPL010000433.1, read on the forward strand.
CTTTGAGACAATACGCCGCTGTTTCAAGCTTCTGCTCTTTCGGGTATTGGCTGAATTTTTTGACAAGCTCCTCCTGATTAGTAGTTTCCTTTAGTTCCTGCTCCAGAATTTTCAGCAATTCCTCATGCGCAACAGGTTTTATCTCCTTAGTATCAGTAACAACTTTTATTCCTGGTAAATCCATGATTGGTCTGTTTGAATCTGTACCAAATGTATTTTGCGATTCAGCCGAAATAATATCACAATTAATAATAATTAGTAAAATACACAATAAAAATGCTTCTATTTTCTTTA
>CAZMPL010000434.1:0-2650 GCA_964567805.1 uncultured Pirellulales bacterium
CTTGTTTTAGTTCTCATGACTGTTAATATGGGTAATTCGAAAACAATTGATTCGTCTTATGAAGTTGGTACATGGCCGGGATTTCGCAAAGCCGCTGTAACCTATACATTCGATGATGGCTGCTCCAATCAGTTCGCGATTGCATTACCTATGTTCGACGAATACGGTTTCAAGATGACACTATTTACAGTCTCTGGCTGGGTAAAAGAAAACTGGCCCATTCTGAAAGACGCCGCTTCCAATGGACACGAAGTAGCAAGTCACACAGTGTCACATCCTTCTCTAAATACCTTAAATATAGAAAAACAGGAACTCGAACTTAAACAGTCCAAAAATGCTATCGACGCTAATATTCCCAAAAGCAAATGCATAACAATTGCTTACCCGAATTGCAGACCAGGTGACATCGCTCTCTGCCAGAAATATTATATCGCCGCAAGACATTGCCAGGGACAAATTGAAAAAAATACTCCCAAAGACTTTTATAATATCAGTTCGATAATTTGCGGCAGTATGGGCTCATTAAAAAATATCGATAACTTCAAAGCAAAATTCGCAGACACCGTTTCCTCGAATGGATGGTGTGTACTTCTGTTCCATGGAATCGACAACGACGGCGGATATTCGCCGATACCTTCGGCTGAGTTGAAAGCAACTCTCGAGTTTCTTAAAGAAAACAAAGACACATACTGGGTTGAAACATTCTTAAACACCGTGAAATATATCAGGGAACGTGACGATGTATCTGTTAAAGAATCCTCCAATAAAGATAATAGCATTACAATACAGATGACAGACACTCTCGATAACGCAATATATAATTACCCGGTGACAATTCGCAGGCCGCTTCCAGAAAACTGGAATTCCGTCAACGCATCACAGAATAATAAAGAGATTAACTCAAAAATAGTTGAAGTAAATTCAGCGAAATATGTAATGTTCGAAGCGGTTCCCGATGGCGGCGATATTATATTATCAAAAGCGGGCTAAAGTTATTACGAAAATGTAATTTTATACATTAGTACTAATACTGATATACTTGTGATTAATAATTATTGGTTCAACTCCAAAAGATTACATTCAAACGCTGCACATTGAAACCTAAACTTCACTAACATTAGGTATGATATAATCATTAGGATTATAATTTTCATCGGAAAGTTCAAGCAATACAATATCGTCCACCGGCAAACCAAACAGTCTGTCACCAACCTCTGCCTGCTCGTCCCAAAAATAATAATATTCATTTTCATATTCATTCATAGCACAAACATACTGTAAGGGAATGCATAGCTTCGTATAAAATAAGCGATACTCTCCGCTGAAGTATGTCAGAAGAATTTTATTCCGTTCTTTGCAAGCCTTGATAAATGACTCTTTGATGCCTGTTTTATTCTTCATATAATTCCTGCTAAATCAAAAGTGGAATAATCCAATATTGTCTATATTCTCATAGAAAATATTTCTACACTATCTATATATATAAGGCTCTTTTGACTGCGATTTTGTTGACTATATTTTTTCATATTTCTAAAAATATTTTAAAATAAATCTCAATTCGTATTTACAGGCGGAAAATTCGTCATTTTATCACACATAAAATTGAATTTATTATAATCAATTACCTTCAAATTACATCACATGTTAATATAGGCTATATATTTTCCTTTTGAAAACTTCGCTTCTATACATACTGAGAAATCACTAATAGAAAATCCATACTAATTACTACAATATACTATTTTATTAAAATAATGTTTTGTTCGTTTGCATGATTCAATGGTTATGTTAAAATACCTTGCTTTATGTCCGAATTAAGACGTTATTTTAACATTTTATTACGATAGAAAAACTAAAAGTATGCAAATACCGCTAACAAGAATACAGAAGCTCATCGGCAAAAGGATGCTTCAGTCCAAGTACAACAAGCCGAGTTTCTACATGGAAGTCGAAGCAGACGTAACCGACCTGATGGCATTTCGCCCGAAATTGCGAAAATCGCTCGGCGTAAAAGTCACCACCAATACATTCTACATCCACGCACTGGCGCTCGGTGTAGAGAAATACCCCCTGCTGGCGGGCAGGCTGAACGGCGACTATATCGAGATTCCCGATCATGTAAATATCGGTTTCGCGGTGAACGCGCCGCAGGGCCTTGTCGTGCCGGTAATCAGGGACGCGGGCAGAAAGACCCTGCCGCAAATCGCCGAAGAGGAGCAGGATTTAACCGACAGAGCACGCGATAACCTCTTGACACTAAAGGACATAGAAGGCGAAACAGTCGCGCTCAGCAACCTCGGCATCTATGGCACAGACTCTTTTTACGGAATCATACCACCGCCGGCCAGCGTCATTCTTTCGGTCGGCAACATTATTCGCAAATTCCTCCCTATTAACGGCGTACCGACGGTGCGAAGGACAGTAAGTTTATCACTGGCCGTTGACAGGAAGGAGATTGACGAAATTTGTGCCGCAAACTTCCTGACCTTCATCAAGGACCACCTGCAAAATCCGCAACGCCTCTTAAGTGAATAAACCTGTCCTGAGCGAAGTCGAATGGATTGGCTTTGTTTAACAAAAAGTATTTAGTCGTCAGTCGTTTGTATTTAGATGTTTCAATTGGGTTTGTTTTTACATTCTGGCTCCTTAC
>CAZMPL010000435.1:0-2614 GCA_964567805.1 uncultured Pirellulales bacterium
TAAGCAAACAATTTGATGAAGGATTTTTTTTTGACAGGATTACAGGATTGTCAGGATGTTCTAACAACTTATAACAAAATGAAGACTTATACTTTTTGTCATGCTGAATGAAATGAAGCATCTGGCTATCGAGTGGAAATTAATATACAAAAGTAATATTTCATTTCTATGCCGGATTCTTTGCTCTGCTCAGAATGACAGAAGCGTTATTTTGTTAGAGACTCTAAATAAAATGTGTTTATTCGTTTTCATTCACGATTGTGTTTTAGGATTCTTTATAAGAAAAGGATGTTTGTTGTGTTGATTCGTGCCTTTCATCTTTTCCTTATTTTCTCGAAAACTTCTTCGCCATCAATTACTTGAACTTTACCTGATTCTATATCAGTGACTCTTTTTTCCGCTTCAATGGCCCAGAGCTTATCGATTTCATCCTGGGATGGATTCAGGCTTTTTAGTAATTTCTCCGCCAATTGAGCGCGAAGCTCGACTGGCAGCAACATGGCTTCTTCCATTAATTCTTCGGTTTTCAGCATAATAAAACATCCCTATGCAATTTCTTTTTCTACACAATAATTGCTTATATGACCAATATAACAAATTCTTATGAAAAATGCAAAAATATAGTTGTGTACATTCAATCTTTTAAATTCATATTTTTTGACAGGATTTACAGGACCCATTCTCCGTAGTAGTACTACGAAGGATGAATTGTCATGTCTCATGGACTCCGAGGGAGATATTCTCAATCTGTGTAAAAAAATTAGTGTTTATTTGGCTTAGCCATCTCAAGGGGACGTGTTCATTCGTGGTTAACCTTTTGAAAGGATAAACTGGATAGTCAGGATATATTTATTTTCCAGTTCATCCTGTTATCCTGTCTGATTCAAAAAATAACTTGCAAAATCCACTTTTCTATATTAAGTTCATTACCAATACGCGAGCAGAATATATTAAAGGAGCAAAAGATTATGTCACGAACAACTTGTCCGGATTGTAAAGAAGAACTTCTGCCGATAAAGATTCTTGATGCGACATTATTGGAATATTGTACCGCAAAGTTCGCATTGATCGCTAAGAGCTTGTAAAATAAATAGTTATTATTTCTCTTTGGTCTCGGTGTTCTCGGCGGTTAATAAATTATGAAAAAATCATCGATCAAAAAAAAATATGTAACTGCGATAGCGATTACTGTATTTCTCATGATTTTGATATTCTCATTTATTCACAATGAACGAACGCCTCAATTTCAATTCCTGAAAGGAAAAGCCCCATTTATTTATGTTGAAGAATCTGGTTCTCGCGTGAAAACACACTATGTGTATTCGTTTGAAGCTGATTGTAACGATTTTTGTGCCCTTGTAATAAAAGAACTTAATCATATGGATTATAAAGGTTTGCGTTCGTTTTCGTCTGATATGGCGTTTAGTTCATGGAATGATAAGCATGGATATTCAACTACTGTGGAATTATTTAAAAATTATAAGTTGCCAGAAATGTCAGAGACATATGACAACACTATTCTAAATCCTTTTTTTCATAAAGAGCTATGTTGTGATGGTTGGGTATCGATACAAGTAACAAAAGACAGAGAGCAGAATCATTTAATATTCGAATTCAAACAATTAATTCAAACATTACGAGGCTCGCATTAAATTAAGATAACGCGAAAATTTATGAAAAAATCATTGATAAAGAAAATTTGTGCGTGTGTTTTAACAATCATTATTATGATTATGGTTGTACTGTTCATGAAAAAAGCTGAATCTGTACCGCATTTTAAATTTCTCGAGGGTAAAGGAACTTTAACTAAACTTAATATAGAGAACAGTAGGACGTCAAGAGAGACGAACATTAATTATTATTGCTCATTCGAAGCGGATTATAATGATATTTATAAAAAAGCTAAAAAAGAATTACCTGAATCGAGCCTTCTCAATGCAGAAAACCCAGCAACTGATTATGGTGCACGTATGTATTGCTGGCGTTATTATGATTCAGATGAATTGTTTACCATTGCGCTTCATGAGAATCGTGTTTTGTAGAAAAGATTTAGACCGATTTCAAACAGATAATGTAGAAGGCTGGGTTACCGTTGCTGTCCTTAAAAGTAAAAAACAGAACTGGCTTATATATTATTATAACAAACTAAAAGATAAGTTACTGAATTAGTGAATGGTGATTTGTGATTTGTGATTAGTGAATAGTTTTTCTTTTATTTCTCTGTGGCCTCTGTGTCCTCGGTGGCTAATAAATTATGAAAAAATCATCGATTATAAAAATTGGCGTAGCTGGTATTGCATTTGCCGTGATTTTAGTTGGCTTTATTCTGTTACAGCCTCAATCTGCATCTATTCCGTATTTTGAATTTCTCAAGGAACCAAAGCCTTTTGTTAAAAATATTGAACAGAGAAAAGGTAAATTCGGAGCAAGTGATACTCAATATTATTATGCATTTGAAACCGATTATAACGATTTCTGTGTGAAAGCTTATGAAGAGTTAAAGAAACTCAATTTTAGACGACGTGGCGGCCCATTAATATATTCTATATCGAAAGATACTACAGTTGATCAACCAAATTATTATGGAAGTAATTGGTATTATAGTGATTCAAGT
>CAZMPL010000436.1:0-2612 GCA_964567805.1 uncultured Pirellulales bacterium
TTTCGACCCCATCGAGGATCTCTCGCCAGGTTAATCGTTGGCGTCCAATACGTCAGCCCTCGATTTGTAGTGTTAGCCTTGACTCTGGCTTCATCGGAAACTGCTGAAAAAATCTTAAATACAAGATCATCATCCCACGTGGCTCCCATTCCAATGCACGCAGGAAAAACTGTAGCTAATCCCTGTCTGCCGACACCGTGCAAACCCTCATTCCAATAATCATAGGAGGGTAATTCCAGGTGTGAAACTGACCCGGAATTATTGCCGAGCTGCTGTATTTTTTCCGAAAGTGTCATTAAATCTACCATATCAATTAATCGATTCTCATGCTTTCCCGGGATACACACATTCATAACAACTGTATCGGATGCCTCATTTCCTACATCATCCTGAGCGTACAGCTTTAGTTCATAATAACCATCACGCGGAAAAGTAACAGTTGTCTTCATGGCGGATGAGTCAGAAAATACTACGCCTGAATTCGCAGGGCAAGACCACTGAATAATTCCGTAATCTGCTCCGATTTGACCAAGATTATTAGGATCATCATCCAATACGATACCATTCAAGGTTGTATGGTCTGTCTGATCAAATCGTACAATCTGTTTCTGTCCCGCGTCAGCCGTCGGAACAAAATTGCCTGAAGGTTCATTTCCGTACTCGAACCAGTTTAAGTTGAACAAATATCCAGCCTCGCCGCTGCAATCCATCCTCAATGTATAAGTTCCTGCGGCGTCAAAAGAAATATATGTTGTGATAGTCGTCCATGTTTGCCAGCCCCCTGTATTAACTACCTTGACAGTTCCGAGTGTTAGATCATTAATGGATAATGTAATCAAACCTCCGGATGTATTGGAAGCAACTCGCAAATCGAATCGATACAAACCAGTATCTTCGATGGAAATCATGTTCTCATATTCGAGCCAGTCGCCATTTTCAATCCAGCCGACATTTAAACCACCGCTAATATCAGTAGTTGTTTCCGTCTGTACGCCGCTCATGGCTGTATAATCTTCTGCTTCTATACGAACCATCTCTCCGAACACTGGTCCCTGCAATAGTATCAATGTTAGAAAGAGAAATCCGGGTGAATAATGAATTGACTTTTTCATCATGATATCCTCATAAAGACATAACTCTGTATAGTTTATGAATGAAAAAACAAGAAATATAACTATCAAAACTCAGGTAATTTTTTACACAATATGCCATGTTTGATAGAAGAACTTTATCATTATCAATATGTATGATAAAGTACGCATACCTATAGTATTGAGAACAAGATATACTATTTCATTGGATAATTATGATATCAGAATTTGCTCGAAAATGCAAGTATTATAGTTACTTGATTACCAGTTTTGAAAAGTTTTGATGCAGGTAAATTTAATCTGCAAGACCAAAAGTACCTGACCCCTTTTTCTCCTTCAATTTATCTTCCGTACCTTCGATATATATGGCAAAGGTTCTAAGCAGCTAAGATTTATGTTAGTTTATCAACTTCTCCATTCATAATATTGGGTAGAAATTTCTGTATCTTATCAAAAGGCCAATTCCACCATTGTATCTGCTGCAATTTATCGATTGTATTCTGGTTGAAACGCTTTTTTATTTCTTTCGCAGGAATACCTCCTACAATTGTATATGGGGGAATATCCTTTGTTACTACCGCTCTCGTTCCAATAATTGCACCGTCACCAATATGCACGCCGGGTAATACAACCGCTTCATAACCTATCCAAACATCATTACCGATTACAATGTCGCCTTTATTATCCCATGCAGAGGTAATATTTTTTTTGTCTAAGTTCCATTCTTCAAAGAATATTGGGAATGGATAAGTTGAAAGTGATTTAAGGGTGTGATTGGCACTGGTAAAAATAAACTTTGCCCCACAGGCTATAGAACAAAACTTACCAATAATCAATTTGTCATTATTAATAGGATAGTGGTATAGCACATTATTTTTTTCAAATTGAGTTGGGTCAGAAGCAAAATCATTGTATATGGTATAATCACCAACGATGATGTTGGGATTTGTAATTGTATTTTTCAAATAAACTGTTTGAAAGTCGTTGGTTCGTGGATATATTTTTTTATCTTGAATATTCATTTATATTCCTTATTTTATTAAGTTCCTTTTACTGTTTCATTCAATCAAAAGCTTCATAATATCATTTGTAATTTTCGTTATCATTATATATTTTGGATACTCATAAGCAACGCCGAAGTGTCGAATGGGCAAAAATTCATTTAATTGAAACGAGATAAACCACCAACGCTTGCCCTCCTGTGATTAGAAAAGGCATTCCAGTGACGTTGTGTCTTTGTGTGAAAATAATCTGTGCAAATCCGACTTTGGCGAGTTCACTTGTCGAGAGCCTCATGGTAGAACGAGTTGAACCGTGCAATTCGTGTATAATTTTTCGATCAAAAACGCAACACCTTTTATTAGTGTTTAGTCGTTAGTTTTTAGTGTTTAGTTATTTTGGGATACCCCTGTTTTTAGCTTATTTTTCGATCAAAAACGCAACACATTTTCATGCAATTCTGAAAAATATAAAATAATTTTTATTTCAGACCGCATATGGACTTAGCGTTTTGGGCTATAT
>CAZMPL010000437.1:0-2598 GCA_964567805.1 uncultured Pirellulales bacterium
CCTAACCTCGACGGCAAAAGCAATATTACAGGAATTGTTAAAGACTGGTCGAGTGGCCTCAAGAAAGTCTGGGAAGTAAATTATCTTTGCCAGGGAGAAAATAATATCTCATGGTCTTCTGTCGCAGTTTCTGGAAACAGGCTTGTCGTGCCCGGGAGAGGTGACAATAAAGACCTCGTATTCTGCCTCAATTCACAAAACGGTGATTTAATCTGGTTCGATTCGTATAAAGCAACAACAGGTACCAGTCACGGCCCGGGTTCGCGTGCGACTCCTTATATAGACCGGGACAGAGTATATACATTCGGTCGAGGCGGCGACCTTGTCTGCTGGTCACTCGAAAATGGGAAAATGCTCTGGAAAAAGAACGTCGAAGACGCGGGAGGAAAAGAACCGACATGGGGACATTCCTGCTCGCCGCTCGTGTATGAAGATAAAGTAATCGTACAGGGCGGCGGAAATGCACTTGTGATAGCGTACAACAAAATGAACGGTGACATAATCTGGAAATCAATGCAGGGCAAAGCAGGATACGCAGCGGTTACTTCAATGAAAATCGAAGACGCAAATGAAATTCTCGTTTTTCACGGCACAGGGCTTTCGTGTCTTAATCCAAATAACGGCACAGAATTATGGACAGTTAACTGGGAAACAAGTTACAACGTAAACGCGACAACTCCGGCGGTTTTAGACTCGACTGTTTTTATTACATCCGGTTATAACACAGGTTGCGAGGCACTTAAAGTCACTCAAACAAAAGCCGATGTACTTTGGAAAAACAAAACTATCGCATCGCAACATTCGGATCCAATCATAATCGACGGCTATATCTATGGTTATTCCGGCCAAAGCGACCAGAACAGAGGCTCATTCAAATGCGTCGAACTTGAAACCGGCAAAGAAATGTGGAGTACAAACGCAATCGGCTGGGGAACTGCGCTTTACGTCGATGAACATATTATATGCATGGATATTAAAGGTAATTTGTTTTTAGTTAAACCTGATCCGAACGAATTCAAATTAGTAACAGAATTCAGGAACGCCCTGGGAGAAGTAAAAGATCACGCATGGACAATACCAGTCGCGGCAAACGGAAAACTCTACGTGCGATATATGCAAAGGCTTATATGCTATGATATTATGTCACAATAAACCCAGCGAGGCACAGCCCCAAGCAAAATATTTTTATCCACATGAACCTTACCATCTCCTTGCGAGACCATGGAGCCCGTGGGGCCTGTCTAACACCTTTGTCACTTTGTGTCTTTTTCAAATACTAATCAATCCATCACCCAATAATTAAATTATTATATAACAAATTAATCAGTAAGATGTCCCCCTATTACCTTTGAACAAGGTACTTGTTTTTCTTAACCAATCTGTCTATTACATCGCTATAATTCTGATTAGATTGATATAATTCATCATAATACCAAAGCCCAGGTATGAGTTCTCTATCTCCATAAACACCACTTGGTAAAGGTCCATTAAAATCTTTAGGATAAGCTCTAATTCCGAAATGCCAAAATGTATGCCCAAAAGCTATTGAAACACACCCATTTTCATCTAAATAAACCCTTTCTGGTTTAAGGTTTAAAATGACCTCACCTGAAAATCCTTGGGGCAAATTACTTGATATACTTTTCGCTGAATAGTAACTACGTCCTTGATTTTGTATTGGCTTAGGCAATTTTCTGCAAGTTTCTAAGAGAAGGTTATAGTTTGTTTCACATAAAAGTCTTTTTTGGGCATTGTTTTCATTTATCATAAAAACAGTAACAAAAAGGTATGGCCCAAAATAAGTTAATAATGCTAAGATTATTAATATTAGCGTTATTATAAAAATATTTGGATTTTTTTTTATATGTACCATTCTACTATCCTATAAAAGTAATGGGTGTCGAAATCTGAAATCTGGGGACATCTTATTAATTTCTGTTTATTAAGTTCAGCTATCATATTTCCAACTCTCGAATTTCTTTCGCTTTTTTGTCCGAAACATCATTATATCTTCACGAAAAATATTTTATAGTTTATCAATCTTATTTGCAAAAATAAAATAATTTGGCATTAACTGTTTTAAATAGATTTTTCGGCAAGCTCAGAATGACCAGGCTTCGTCATAGACTACGCCAGACAGGCAAGTCGTTTGCTGTGTTTTTGGTGCAGATGATTTAATGTGTCATGACATATGTTATAACATTAATACCCATCGGGTATGAGTATTTCTCTGAACATTCACGGAAGTAATCTATGTTTTCGCCTTCTCGTTCCCAGCCGTCTCCTAAATCATTGTTATGACAAAGCAATGCGACCATGCGGCCTTTATCATCGTAATATGACCAGAAATGAGGGGCTTCGTCTCCGCCTGATGAGCCGTGATTGTATTCGAATTTCTCGCCCTGAATCCATGTTTGAATATCCGTAATTTGCGGAAGCTCTTTCAAATCGAATACGAAATGAAATATCGGATGGTCAAGTTTCAACTCAACCGGTTCTCGGTCGGGAAAAACTCTGCGCATTTGTGTAAGTACATTGGCCCATCCTATCGGATTCCAGAAGTCGCTCATCATGACAAATCCGCCGTTGAGCAAGTAC
>CAZMPL010000438.1:0-2595 GCA_964567805.1 uncultured Pirellulales bacterium
AAGACGGATTTGTCGCCATAATCACTGCGCATTGAGCCGAGACATTCGCCGCAGACATTGATGTACCGCTTAATATAGCGTTTTCGGTTGATATATCGTCTGCCTTCATCGGGATAGAAAGATAAGTTGGCGTTGTGCTTGAGATATTTTTCCCGGGAGCCGCTATATCCACAGAAGAAGGACCGTAATTTGAAAAATTGGAAACACTATTATCTTCATCTACCGACATTACGGAAATAACATTATCCAAATCGAAACTTGCCGGATAGACCGGATTCGTATCGTTATTGTTTCCATATCCGTTTCCTGCCGCTGCTATTACCAGTAATCCTTTTTCGCCCGCGTCTTTAATCGAATCATAAAGAGCCTGGGAATATGTACTTCCTCCCCATGAAGCGTTGAGAACTTTCGCTCCGTTATCAGCCGCATATCCGATTGCTTCGATTGCGTCACTTACGAAAACTGACGGATCAATAAGGTAATCATCCGCGAAAATCTTCAAAGCCATCAGGTTTACTTTTACATTAGTTTCAGAATTGTTACCGATTTTATTAATAATACCGGCAATATGTGTGCCGTGATAATGTGAATCCATCGGGTCGCTGTCACCGTCTGTGTGGTTGGAAGCGATTGTTCCCGCGAAATCGTATCCGTAAATATCGTCGATATATCCGTTTTTGTCATCATCGACTCCGGGTGTACCGTCAAGCTCTGCTTTATTTACCCAGATATTCTGAGCGAGCAGGGGGTGTTTGTAATCGATACCGGTATCGGCAACTGCTACAGTGACATCAGATTTGCTTGTTTGTGCGTTTTCAGCGGCTTGTGTCATCTGAATCGTGTTGTAAGTATTTATTAACGCAGCGAGATTGCCGGTTGCGCCGAGCATACTGTATTTGTAGTTAGGCTCCGCGTATCGAACATTTTCCGAAAGATTGAATTTAATAAATGCATCTACTACAGAAGCACCATCCGGGAGTTTAATTACCGCAAGTCCTTCTTTTACAGAGTCGAATTCTCTGTCAACAGAGGAACCGGAAACGATATAATTCGAGACAATATTTCTGATTGACCGTCTCGTCCTTGGTCCGGCTATCGAAGGTCCGCTTGCGGGTAACTGACCCGGTTCAGGGTCGTTAAAGCACACAAGCAGCTCATCCTGTTTGAAGTTAGAGGATTGCCGGGCTGTTAAATTCTGCAATCCGAATGTTGGTAAGTCAGACGCCGCTGAAAATACTGCGGTGAATAACACAATCATTATGTCGAATATAATTTTACGTTTCATTTTTTTGCTTCTAAATAAATGCATAATATTTTTGAAACCCTAAAATACACTGTAAAACAATACAGTTATTATTATCTATCTGCACGATAACGCGCAAATACACCCCAAAAAACCTTTGTTATTTATTAATAAAGGCTTTCCATTTCACCCAAAGCTTCAGCTTCACTTTCCTCCTGGAAAATGATTGTCGGTTTAACAAGAATAAGCATTATCATCTGGTCTTTAACAAAACTTCTGTTCATAAAAAATCTATTAATAAGCGGTATCTTGCTTAATATTGGTACACCTGCTTCTTTATTGATTTCCTGGCTAATTCTCTGGCCGCCCAATAATAGAGTACCTCCATCTGGGATGCTAACACGAGTCGAAACTAGTGTTGTCGATGTTTCTGGATAAGTACTTTGTATTGTTTGTACATCTCCTTCGCCATCAATATAATCAATAGAGTGATTTCTAAGTCTTATCAGATCTTGGAACTGGAAATTAATACTAAGTATAACATATCTTTTGTCATGTGAAATAGTCGGAGTTATATACAAAGGTACTCCAACTGTGATAGATTCAACAGATGCTGAATAATCCGTAGAAGTCGCTGCTGTACCAATTCCTGTTGGAGTCACTGTTGTTGTCGAACGTGGAGGCGGCACAAATGAAACCTCACTCTGATTCTCGAACTGAGCAGTTTCACCATCTAATACAGTCGCTCTCGGAGCAATCAGGGATTTGGCGTCTGTTCTTGCTTGTGTAGCTTTAAGCAGGAATGAAACCTGTATATCATCAAGAATGGAGCCGTATCCGCCGGCAACACCCATAGATGCTGTACTGGAAGCTAAACTACCCTCGACTTTTGTTGGTTCCGGTGCTGCGGTTAAGATACTGCCTTGCTGGAACTCGAGCATTCCCCATTTACCGCCTGCATTTACTGTAAAATCAACATCCAAACCAACATCATTAAGCCAGTTTTCGCTTACACTAAGAATTCTTGCTTCTATTGAAACCTGGTGTCCAAGAGATTTACGTAAGGACTCCAGTAATTTTTCTATTTGAGCGTGAACTTCAGGCGTATTGGTTACAGTAAGTTTTTTCGGTGATGCCTGAGGATAAGGGTAAATTGTACCTTCACCTTCATCGCTGGTATCATACCATGAATCAGGCTCAATGAGTTGTTGGATAAGATTAACGAGCTCGCCACTGGTGTTTCCACCGCCGCCGCCCATGCCATATCCGCCGCCGTATCCGCCGCCATATCCGCCACCATAGCTGCTTCCGTATCCGCCGCCATAACTGTTTCCGTATCCGCCGCCATAACT
>CAZMPL010000439.1:0-2592 GCA_964567805.1 uncultured Pirellulales bacterium
GCCAGCAGAATTGTAGCACCTGCTTTAGCCGCTTGCCAGAAATGCTCCATTTTACCCGCTCCGCCCGAGGCCACAATTTCCGCAGAGCACGCATCGGACATTAATTTAATAATTGGCAGGTCATACCCAGTCTGAGCGCCATCTCCAGCTTTGCTTGTAGGCAGTATCACAGCAACTCCAAAACCATCTACTTTCTTTGCCCACTCTAGCGCATCGGCACCTGTAGCCGTGCGTCCGCCATCGATATATACCTCATAGCCTGAAGGCAAAGATTTGTTAACATCTACATCTATGGCAACAGTTACTTTATCAGGGCCAAATTCCGCGACCATTTCCCTGATAATCTCAGGTTTTCTGAATGCGGCACTGCTTGTTGATATTTTGTCGGCCCCCGCTTCTAAAACCGCTGCCGCTGAAGCAACATCGGAAATGCCGCCGCCTACTGTAAACGGGATTGTTGCAGCCTGGGCAACATTCCTGATTACTTCAAGCATCGTTGGGCGATTTTCAATAGTTGCGGTTATATCCAGAAGCGCAAGCTCATCGGCGCCTGCCCGGCAGTAGGCTTTCGCGCACTCGACCGGGTCGCCAGCGTCTTTAATATCTACAAAATGAACACCCTTAACAACGCGGCCATTTTTCATATCAAGACAAGGCATAATCTTTATTTGTTTATCCATATATATATTTCCCTTCTAACTCTGTACGCTATTTATTCTGTATTCTGTTTATTTATCAGTCTTATTCAGAGCCAGCATTGCAATAATACAAAGTACGATTCCGGCTGCTAAAGACAACGCTATGCCCTCAATGCGGTTCATAAATTCAATGTCATCGAAAATAATCCATACACTTCGAAATACGGGAATAGATCCGACAAGCAGAACCAACTCCCAAAATACTATATGAATTCTATTATGCTTCATATTACTCCATTATTCACTAACCACTAAAGACTATTAACTACAACGGCCAGGCACCGTGGGCGGCGACTACATCGTCAATTTGTTTTTCCTTCATTTTTTCAATGCCCTCGAAAAATAGTAAAATAGCACTTAAAAAATAGAACTTCAAGCATTTTAAAAGAAAAATAGGGTATAGCGTTAAGCGTATAGAATTTCTTCTGACTCCTCCACTTTGGCTTCACAGGCTCCCAGGGAGATGTCCAAGTCATGTATTCTTTGCCCCATATTCTGTATTCTTACTAATTATAAGGCTATTCTTGTGTTGAAAATGTTGACTACAAAAATCCCTCACGATAAATTTCCCCCTTTTGAACATCGCGGCATTGATGATTTTACTATCACATAATATATAGGTTCGAATACTTTCGAACGCGGTTTTCAAGCAGATATCAACAAGGGATATCTGCTTTTTTTATAACCACGGTTTCTTTTAATCCAATTCTTTGATATTCTAAAATCCTATTTTTTCAGCCATTTATCGATAGCAGCGGCTGCCAGACGGCCTGTATTAATTCCGTGTACAATTAATGATGGACCTGAAATTGTATCGCCTGCCGCAAATACCTGAGGATTGCTGGTCTGATAATTCAAAGTAGAGATATTTCCGCGTGCATCAAGTTTTAATCCCAAATCTTTGACAATTCCTTCGTGTACAACGTGTACAAAACCTGTCGCAAGAATAACAAGGTCAACATCAAAAGAGAAATCGGAATCCGGAACTTCTTTCAACTTCCAATCATTATCTTTTTTATACCATTCTACTTCACAGGCATTGAGTTTATCAGCAATTACGCCCGCTCCTCCAGTGAATGATTTTGTACTAATTGACCAGCGTCTTTCACAACCTTCTTCATGCGAGGAAGATGTTCTCATGACTCGCGGCCACATTGGCCATGGAGTATCTTCCGGTCTTGATTCAGGCGGTTTCGGTAAAATCTCGAACTGGTATATTTTTTTTGCACCCTGACGTCGAGCCGTACCGACACAGTCACTACCTGTATCGCCGCCGCCAATTACCACGACGACTTTATCTTTAGCCATTGCGTATTTGAGTTCATCAAATGGTTCAGAAGCGTTAATTTTATTTTGAGCGGCAAGGTATTCCATCGCGAAAATAACATTTTCGTAACCTCTTCCCGGGATATTTAAATTCCGCGGCTCGCCAGCACCCATCGTAAGACAAATGCAATCGAACATTTTCTTAAGATAATGAGCAGACAAATCCCCGCCCGCGACTACACCAGTCTGAAACTGTACTCCTTCAGCGCGAAGCTGTTCGATTCTTCTGTCTATAACACTCTTTTCGAGTTTGAAATCGGGTACGCCATAACGTAACAAGCCGCCGATATTATTATCTTTTTCGAAAACAACAACATTATGTCCCGCTCGAGCCAACTGCTGCGCGGCTGCCAGACCCGACGGACCCGAACCTACAACCGCTATACGTTTACCGCTTTTTACTTCGGCAGGTTGTGGTCTTATCCAGCCTTTTTCGAATCCGCGTTCGACAATTTGATACTCGATATGACGTATAAGAACGGGATCGTCACTTATTCCAAGTGTACATGCTGTTTCGCACGGAGCAGGACAGAGCCGCCCGGTTATTTCCGGGAAGTTATTTGTCGAA
>CAZMPL010000440.1:0-2573 GCA_964567805.1 uncultured Pirellulales bacterium
CCGGGACCAGGTCTCGGCGGTCACTGCATTCCGATTGACCCGTTCTACCTGACATGGAAAGCACGCCAGTACGGCATGCCTACCCGGTTTATCGAGCTTGCGGGCGAAATTAATACCGATATGCCGCACTATGTAGTAGCGCGAACAATGGACGCTCTCAATGAACATAAAAAGAGTCTCAAAGGTTCGAAAGTTCTCGTTCTCGGGCTTGCATATAAGCCGGACATAGATGATGTACGCGAATCTCCTTCATTGGAATTGATTGAACTGCTCAGGGAAAAAGGTGCGTATGTCGATTATAACGATCCGTACATTCCAGTGACACATAAGCAGAGAAAATATAACCTGATGATGAAAAGCAAAACATTAACCCCTGCTATGCTGAAAAAATATGATGTAGTTTTAATCGCAACAAATCATAGCGATTACGATTACAGCTGGATTGTGAAGAATTCAAAACTGGTTGTTGATTCACGAAACGCTACATCGAAAGTTAAAGTCGGTCGTAACAAAATAGTGAAAGCTTAATATCCGCTTTATCACTTTCGAAATATATCTAACAAGCTAATTGTTAAAATCTGCAATGGCATAGTTAACTGTTATTTCAGGAAACCATGCCAAAATATCCCCTTTTAACACACAAAAGCATGTATATAAATTTTTTGCGTAAATTAACCATTCATTACATAAATCATATTGACTATATATCAACCTTCTGTTAATTTGCAGCTACCATACAATATGGAGGGTTTGAAAAGATCGTTATTTGTAAACTATGGTAATCTCGTACCGATAAAAACATGTTATTGTTTTTTTGCGGGACGGTGTACCATTGTACAGCTATTTGCTTTCCAGCAAGCTGGCCATTTTAGTTAATTTGATTTTTAACACTTTTATAAGTTTGTAAATATTTTGTTCGTGAGGAGGTGATTACAATAAAAATGGATTCTATTTAGAAGGAAAACAAAATGAAAAGGATTTCATCGTTATCAATCACATTGTTTTTTGTTACTGTCATCCCCGCACAAGCACTTGAGAACTATCATATCCCCCTCCAGTATCGAACACACTGGTCACCATATTCTCAAAGTCTTGTTTCCGGTTTTGTCGAATATAATCCCAACGCTCTGACACCAAAAAGCAACGGCTTAGTAAGCTATCGACTCGAATACTCTCCATATGCTTTAAGTTATAAAAGCAGCGGCTTTATAGATCGTGACGTGGAGTACAATCCTTATGCTTTCGGCGTAAACAGTTCAGGTCTTGTTTCCAAGACCAGCGGTGAAATTTATTGCGGCGGAACAGTGCTGAATATCGTACAAAGAGAAACCTGTACATGCCAGCCTGGAAATATCTGTGGGAAAAATACTTTTACTGATTACTCCGGCAAAACAAGTAAGCAGGTATTTTCGGAAAGAAAAGCCGCCATCGATGAGCAAAAAGTTGTATTAGAAAAAATAAAAGAACAAAAAGCAAATGACCCATCAGAAGCTATTCGTGAATATCTCGACAGCCAAAATATTCGTTTCAACGCAAACAGGTCTTTGAGGATAGAAGGAGAAACCGTCAGTATTAACTTTAATATCGAAGACGCAAATATAATAATAAAATTCTGGAATTCAAAGGCGATAACTGAACTGTCAGAAAATAAATATAAAAAAGATATTTTTGATAATTACCTGAAATCATGGAAAGAATATTGCCTGAACAATATAGGTGACACAAAAAAAATATATAATATATTTTCCGATAGTAAAGAAGATTTGCTTAAGCAGCTTTCATTCGATGATAATTTGAATAGTGATGATATATTGTATGCTTCTTCAACAAAATATAATGAGTAGCTAATCTAACAAATCCAAATTAAAAGGCCTGTACCGAACTAATCAGTACAGGCCTTTTTTATTCTTTGTATCAAATCATACTCTTCTTATATGGCGAAGAGAACCTTTTGATATCCTATAACTCTATTACTGTCCAACCTTTTGAATAAACAAAGTATCCAGTCTTGGCGGAGTTGTAGCATTACTATCTCTGTAAGCTATAGTAATAGTTGTTGTTCCAGCCGGTATTGTCCATGTAACTGTTGGATTATTGTCAGTAGCTATATTACTATGAACATCATCCCAGTGCCATGCGTTTCCTGCCGGCAGTGCATTCCACTTACACCAGCCGCTGGAATCCAGAGTAACATCAGGTGTTGCACCATCAACTTTAACCCAGAAGGCATCCTGATTTGCAACTGGAATACTTACACGACCCCAAATTACATATTTGCCGCCAGTTAAATTAACCTGATAAATGGCTTGACCATCTGTTGGAGGTGTATTGGATGAATCCGGAGTACCATTTTTAACATTTATGTACTGGCCGCCTGATGCACCAGGATATACATCATTAACCTCCATCGGTGGAAGTATTGTGTTACAATCTTCTGCTTCGATAAATATATCAGGATAGACTGCCTTCGGCTCTATACCTGTAAGCATGATATCGTCAACCCATAATACACCGTCGACGCCTGTCGAACCAATCTTCTCAATTCCAATTGTAATTGTCGGAACGTTGGAAAG
>CAZMPL010000441.1:0-2571 GCA_964567805.1 uncultured Pirellulales bacterium
TTTCGTGATGCGAGTTCAGGCATGTCTCGATGTCCCGCAGGCTCTCCCGGTACGTCAGCTGCGCAAAGGCCAGGCACAGCAACTGGTCATAGCAGGGGAACCGTCGAACCCGGTAATTGCCGTCATAGCGGCGCACGCATTTGTCAAACTCGTAACGCGGCAGATGCTGAAGCAACTG
Source organism: uncultured Pirellulales bacterium (assembly GCA_964567805.1). Classification (GTDB taxonomy): domain Bacteria; phylum Planctomycetota; class Phycisphaerae; order Sedimentisphaerales; family Anaerobacaceae; genus JAFGPS01. The sequence goes on from CAZMPL010000441.1 coordinate 179, forward strand.
CGCAAAGACCGTCCGTCCTGGGTTCATCGGCTGTCCTCCCCGATCAGTTCGGGGCAGACTACCGATCAGAACGGTCGATGTAAATTCAAATCGGAAAAAACGAAAACGGTTTCTTTGTGTCGTGATATCAATGCGTTAACTGCTGATCACTGAATCTTAACCGGACACTACTGATAGTATATCTCAGCTCTATGTGCCAAGGGATAAACATGATGCGTGCTTGATGCACATCGCTGAGAAGACTAAAATATCATAAACCATGATCAATAATGCGGTTACAATAGAAGGAAAGAATACCAAAAGTAAGGTATTACTTTATGCATTTTATATATGGACATTCATTCTCATATCAAGACCACAGGACTTTGTCGAGGCCCTGATTTCAGTAAGGCCTGCGTTGACGGTAGGCATTGCAGTGGTCATTTTGTATGTATTTTATCAGGGCAGCTATAAAAAGAGTAGGCTATTCGACAACAAACAAAGCAGGCTGTATTTTTATTTGCTTGCAGTAATGATTATCAGCATCCCATTTGCGTATTATCGAAGGGGCGCATTTGGATTCATATTTACGCAATACATTAGTACAGTATTTTATTTCGTATTATTTCAGAAGATTATCGACAGTCAAGAAAAGCTCACAAGCATTTTATGGACAACTTGCTTTGGAACAGGACTGTATTTGTTGACCGCTATTCAGAGAGGTAATGTAGAGGGGGGGCGATTGACATTCGGAGAAATGTTCGATCCGAATGATCTTGCTTTTTATGCATTGTCCTTCATGCCATTTAATTTATTATTTATTTCAAAGAACGAACCAATATGGAAGAGATTAGCGAGTTCTGCAAATATTGCAATTTCTGTTCTCACCGTATTGATGACGGGGTCAAGAGGTGGATTAGTTGCATTGGCGATAGTAATAATCATGATGTTCGCAGCAAAGTCGTCAATTATCAAGACATCTTATAAACTGATTATCGCTGTAATAACGATAATGGTGTTGCTGTATGGAGGTGCAAAAGTCGATTTATCTAGATATGAAACTATGACAAAGATTAGTGATGATTACAATGTCTGGGACGAGACAGGCCGAATTGCGGTATGGAAAAGAGGCATAGCGCTCATGTTAAGCTATCCAATCACAGGAGTAGGCGTATCGTGTTTTGGTGAAGCTATTGGACAGGAAAGAATAGAACGAGGAATACAGGAAATATGGCAGGCACCTCACAGTTCATTGATTCAGATAGGTGCAGAAACAGGCCTTGTAGGGCTTGCTCTGTTCTTGTTACTCAGCTTTAATGCGTATCGTGTGTTCGCAAAAGTAAAGCTAGTAAGCGATGCTAGTCACTATTGGAAGATAGGTGAATTTGCGAAAATAGGGTTTGCAGGGCATTTCGTGACATCTATGTTTCTGAGCCAAGCATATTCAATATACTGGGTATATTTCATTGCCTTATCGGCTGTATTATTGAATATGGGATGCAAGACAAATATCAAAGAAATCAGCAATAAGCAAGCCAGCTAATGTGAGTCCAGACACATTAAGTGAAGAGAGATAATATGCATAGCTAACAATTTAGTTAACATATCATAATAATTAATAGTTATATGGAATGTAAATATATGGTGATATATGCGTATAACTAGAACAATGAAGCTTCTTTCATATCTGATGCAAAATCTAACGTTTTTAGAATTTATAAGTACAATATGGACTACATTATTTAGAAATGATCTGATCTACGTATTCGCCGTAGACCCTTATACTCTGATGCGCTCTACGTCAGATACAGAAGATAATTTGTGCGGAGTAGACAAAAATGTAATAATTCGAAAAGGAGAGATTGCAGAACTTGATGAATATTGCAACAGGACTGGGGCATCTGCATGGGAATTTAATTGTCATAAGTTTGACAAGGTTGAAGATTTTTTCATCGCGCGTGATAGTGATACTATTCAATGTATAACGTGGATTTACAAAAGAAACGATCCAAACAGATACTTGATATTAGGTGAAAGAGACGTCCTCCTTCTTTTTAGTTTGACATTGCCTGAATATCGCGGGCGCGGTCTCTATTCATCTTTATTACGATCTCAGGCGAATTATCTTAGCAAACAAGGATTCAAAAGAATATATGGTCTAGCTGAACATACGAATAGCGCATCTATTAGGGGTATGCAGAAGGCTGGGTTTGTTAAAGTAGGGAATGTCCGATTGGTAAAATTATTTGGGATACAGTTGTCGAGAAAGCTTGATTTAACGAAAATTGTTTAAATAATGTATTCCATGAAGTACTAAGTAAGATCATATAGTGAATAATATTTAGAGGATAGCTGTTGAACCGGGAGGTTGACTGTATTATGTTGCACGTCAAGCATATTGAGAGAAATGAAAA
>CAZMPL010000442.1:0-2560 GCA_964567805.1 uncultured Pirellulales bacterium
GAGGCAAATGGTTATATACTTTGTTGGGCGGAGCGTTCGTCAGTCTCGGCCCGCTATTTAAGGAAACAGGTTTGTCCGCAATAGGAGCAATCGGATTGTTCGTTCTGGTTCAGCCTCTTCTCAAACATGTAACATGGAAAATGACCGGCAAAGATATCTTATTGCTCATCGCGGGTGCATTGATTTTCAATATTCCGATTTCTTTGTGGTTAGCCTCTCATAAATCACAGTCAGGTTATTATCCATACGCGGCACTTTGGCTGCCTTTAGTCCAGCACTTTTCAGCTCCCGCGGATAATGTCATTCAGCAGCCTGAAAATACTGAAGATGCCAATAGTATCACTCAGGCAAACGCAGATAGCGGCAAATCAAACGAACCGGGATTTTTCCTGAAAATGATGCCTCCTTATGTTCGAGATAGCTGGATGGTAATGAACGCCGCTCAAAGAAATGCCGCCTTCGCGAGAGTTTTCCGTTGGTATCGTGTTTTGATTTTACCAGTCCTGCTTGCGTTGGGTTCGATTTTTATCAGGGCTTTCAGGATACTTTTTAATCTCAAAAAGAAACCGGAAGAAAGAACAACAGCAGTCAGTGACAGGTTTGTATTTCTTTTCACAATCTGGTGGCTTTTGGATATGGTTTTCATATTTATTAGTCCCCGTTCCTATGAACAATATTATCTGCCGCTCAATGCTTCTGCAGTGATGCTTGGCGGATATGTAATCATGTTATACCGTGAAAAACTAAAGAATATTATGTACAGGCCGCACTGGATAGGAGCGGGATTTGTCGGTTTCATTCTTATGATAGCCATGGTATGGCACATTTTCTTTGGTGTAAGCAAGAGTGCTTTTACTGGAAATCCCTACCCGGATGGAAAATCAAACGGATATGTACAAAGACTTAAGGAAGCCAGCGCACACCATAACGGAGGAAGAGCACCGTGGGAAAAAATTGGTGAATATATTCGCGATAACACTACAAAAGAAGATAGCATTTATGTATGGGGCTGGTTTCCCGGAATTTATGTAACCGCTGAGAGATTAAGTCCCGCCCCGAAAGCATTTGAAAGCAATATGCATACCCTGGCACCGGAAGTTCTGAGAGGAAGAATTAATGACATATTAAATTCATTCAGAAAAAAACCACCGAAATTTATTGTGGACAGCCGTAAAAATCACTTCCCATGGGACAGGCCGCCTTTGGAACTCTGGCCTGTAAACAACAAAACTGGGCGGCTATTAGAGATAGAACCTCGATCTGGTATAAATGCATATGACAGGGAACACGAAACCGATTTACGTGAACTTAAATTAAAAGATGTAGAAGATGAAGTACTTCGATACAGAGCGATGAATCAATTCAGAATGTATATCAGAAATTATTATACCCCTATCGTACGCAGAGAATTCGGTTCACATATCCTTTTCCAGCGTAAGGGAACTTGATAAATTCATCAACATGGAAGTCTCAGGCCAATGAATGAAGCTGTTAAACTCCAGCAATGTGATTAATGAAAATATTAATGCTAAATTATGAGTTTCCACCTATCGGCGGCGGCGCTGCAAACGCTAACCTGTGTCTTTTGAAACAGTATGCGGGCAAACCAGACTTACAGATTGACGTTTTAACATCTGCGCCAAAACCAGGTTTTTATAAGGAAAACTTCGCGGATAATATTACAATTCATAAAGTGGGAATTCATAAAAAACATTTGCATTTCTGGCGAAGAAGCGAAGTCATCGAGTGGTTAATCAAAGCCGGACCGGTTTATAAAAAACTTATCAAAGAAAATAATTACGATATTGCTCATGCATTTTTCGGCTTTCCCACAGGCTGGCTAAGCTACCGAAACGCAAATAAGCTGCCATACATTATTTCACTTCGCGGCTCAGATGTCCCCGGTGACAACGCGAGATTACAGCTCGATTATAAAATCCTCGGTCCCATTTTCAAAGCAATCTGGACCAAAGCATCAGGCCTGGTCGCATGCAGTGACGGCTTAAAACAGCGAGCTGCGAAATTTATGCCGAATGTCAAAGTCGATGTCATTCCAAACGGCGTTGAACTCGATAATTATTATCCGCCAAAAGAAGGGCGAGACACGAGAGACGAGATACGATTAATTACGTCCGGCAGGCTCAGTTCTACCAAAAGAGTTGATATGCTCATTGAAGCGGTTGAAATATTACAGAAACGAGGAAGCAAAATTCGATTCAAAATCGCGGGTGACGGCTCGCTCGGAGATTCGCTGAAACAACTCGTATCACAGAAAAATCTCGATTCCTGTATCGAAATGCCGGGAAGAGTGGAACCTGCTAATATGCCGGATTTGTACAGAGCAAGTGACATATATATCAGCGCGACAATGCAGGAAGGTATGAGCAATTCAATGCTCGAAGCTCTCGCGTGCGGCCTGCCTGTTGTTACCACTTATTGCGAGGGAGTCGAGGAATTAATTACCAATACAGGAATCGTAACGAAACAGGCGAGCGCAGAATCCTTGGCCGATGCAATACAAACTCTCGCGGATAATCGTGACATGCTCAAACAGATGTCC
>CAZMPL010000443.1:0-2554 GCA_964567805.1 uncultured Pirellulales bacterium
CGAATATCCCGGAAAAATGGGATGGAAAAACAGGCGAAAATATATTGTGGAAATCTCCTGTCCCTCTACCCGGCAGAAATTCACCTGTAGTATGGCAGGATAAAGTATTTATTGCCGGCGGTGACCCGAACGCGTTTAATGTATTCTGTTACGATGCAAACTCAGGCTCGCTTCTATGGACTGGTGATGTCACTAATCTTTTTGCGAAAAGCGAGAAAGAACCATTTGAAGTTCACCAGGATACAGGTTACTCCGCTCCTACAGTGACAACCGACGGCCAGAGAGTGTATGCGATTTTCGTTACAGGGATTGTCGCGTGTTTTGATTACGATGGTAAAAAAGTCTGGGAAAAGGATCTCGGGATTCCTGATAGTATGTATGGATACGCTGCTTCACTTACGATGTTCCAGAATATACTCCTGATTCAATATGACCAGGGAAGAGATGGCGAAGAAGGTAAATCGAAAATAATATTTATGGATGGAGCGACTTCGCGTGTCATACGAGAAATCCAGAGGTATGTACCTGGTTCGTGGACAACTCCGATTGTCGCGAAAATTGGTGAAGGTTATCAATTTATAACCGCCGCTGATCCATGGGTTATTTCGTACAATCCTGAAAATGGCAAGGAAATATGGCGTGCGGATTGTCTCGGAACAGACGTGGCACCTTCGCCGATATACGGCGCCGGGCTTGTGTTCGGTATCAGGCCGTATAGTGAACTGGTTGCGATAAAACCTGATGGCCAAGGTGATGTCACTGAAACAAATATTGCTTGGTCCGCAAGTGGAAACGCACCTGATATATGCTCGCCTGTATGCGATGGTGAATATGTGTATACATTGACTATGGATGGGTATCTTAGCTGTTATAAGGTTTCAGATGGAGAAGCAATATACGAACAGGATACCGGTGATTATTTCCAGGCGTCACCCAGTCTTGTTGGTGACAAATTATACCTGCTTGGTGACGGAGGTACCATGCATATAGCCCAGGCTGGGAAAGAATATAAAGAACTTGCTAAGTGTGAGCTTGGTGAAAAGTGTTATGCGTCACCGGCTTTCATGAGCGGCAGAATATATATCAGAACTGAGAAAAACCTGTACTGTATCGAAAAAAAGAATTGATGGAAACGATAGATTTGACATTTGTTGACGAAGCTGTATCGCGAATAGGCAAAGGCGGTGAGAAAGTTCTCGAACTTCTTCAGGCCATACAGGGACATTACGGCTATTTGCCGAAAGAAGCACTCGAAAGAGTTTGTGAATTAACGCAAATTACACCAGCTTCGATTACGGGTGTTTCGACTTTCTATGACCAGTTTCGTCATACGCCCGCCGGTAAGCATATAATTCATGTATGCGTAGGTACCGCCTGTCATGTAAAAGGAAGTGCACTCGTATATGACGCTTTTTTACGATATTTAAAGATTCCTGAAGGCGAAGATACGGATTCACAAAGATTATTTACCGTCGAAAAAATTGCCTGTCTCGGATGCTGCACATTAGCTCCCGCAGTTCAGATAGGGCAGGTGACATATGGTCACTTGACAGCGGAAACTGTTCCTGATGTTATCAGTGATTATTTGAGATATGAGGAAGCAAAGGCATCTCAAAAAAAACGGAGCGGTGGGGTAGAACTTCATCCTACAAAGAAAGATTTTGCGGGAGAAATCAGGTTGGGACTTGGTTCATGCTGTGTAGCTCGCGGCAGTGGCAAATTGCGCGAAGCACTCGATCAGGTACTCAGGGAAACCGGAGTTAATATTTCAGTCAAACGAGTCGGTTGTGTAGGAATGTGCTTCCAGACTCCTTTGCTTGAAGTTGTTATGCCGGATAACAAAACATTTTTATATGCCAGAGTTCAGCCAGAAGACGCAAAAGCAATCATAACGAAACATTTTAAAGTAGGCTTAGGAAGAAAATTAATTGATTCTACTTCTGTATTGCTTGATAGAGTTCTTACTGATAAGCAGAGAGAACCGGTGACACGTTATGCGATAAATGTGCGAGATGAGCATGTCGCGGATTTTCTGGACAGGCAGGTACATATCGCGACTGAACATGGGGGTAAAATGGACCCGGTCGATATCGATGAATATATCGCGAAAGACGGTTTCAAGGCATTACAGAAATGCCTGGGCGAGCCTGAGCCATTGGCCGCGCTGCGCCGGGCTTACCTGGCGCATCTGCGCCGCGCCTATCGCGCCCTGGATTTCAAGGGCATTCCCCAACTACAAACCCTGACCAAAGAGCTCCAATTGGAAGAAGTCTATGTGCCTCTGCTGGCGCGTCCAGAACTGCCGGGCGGCGAAACCTGGGAGCGCCGCCTCGCCGGAAGGCAGTTGGCTCCAGAGCTGCTGCCGCAGGATGCGCTCATCCAGGAAGAGCGCCAATCTCAAGCTGCTATCCCGGTCGAACAGGCCCTGGAAAAGCACAGGCAGATCGTCATCCTGGGCGATCCTGGCTCGGGCAAGAGCACCCTGCTTAAGTACCTGACTTTACAACGCAGCCATGCCGCCGCGCACCAACTGCCGATTCTGCTGCCGTTGACC
>CAZMPL010000444.1:0-2551 GCA_964567805.1 uncultured Pirellulales bacterium
TACCCTTGGTATCTTCGATCTGCGGATTTCCTTTTACTATTTTCGTTATTCATCTTACAATCCTCAACTCCGGCAGTGCCTTTCGCAAATCCTCGACCTGCTCATCTGTTATATTTTTACAATTACTGATATCGAGGAATATTAGATTTTTAAGTTCCTTTAAAGGCTCAAGATTTGATACCGGAGTTTTATCGGCACACAACTTCTTTAAGCTTTTTAATTCTCTCAAAGGCTCAAGGTCAGATACCTGGGTATTGTATATATCAAGAGATTTCAGATTTGCGTATTTTCTTATATATTCAAGATTAGAAAACTGCGTATCGCAAAGACTAAGCTCTTGAATGTTAGTCAGGTTTTTAAGTACCTTAAGATTCTTCACATTTGTATCTTCAATTATCAGTGTTTCAAGATTATTAAGTTTCTTTAGCGGGCTTAAATCCAGCGCGAATCTATCTTCGAGATTGAAAATGCCAAGCTTTGCAAGTAAAGACATCCATTTGGGGATTTTATTTGGAGGATAACGAATGGACCCTATGATAAAGCTTTTAAGATTTGTAAATTTCTTAATCAGTTTGATATCGCACAGTTCCCTGCTCGAATTCGACTGATCAGATGAAGGATATGGATATCCAAGTGAAAGACTTTCTATTTTCAAAAAATCTTCGTCAGTCAATTCGTTCGGATCTATCGCGAGTTCTGGTTTCAGAACTAAGGGAAAAGTATAACTGTTTGGATCTGTTTCCATTATTGTCTTGATATGGAGATTTACAGAAACCAATTGCCGGATCAATGCCTCACTGGCCGGGTCGGGTTTTTGGTTTTGTGAAAATATAATAAAAACCAAGGCAGACATTGTTAAAAACACAAACATACCTGCAGCGATTATATACTTTCGCCGCGATGGTTTCTTTTCTTTATTTTGCATAGTATCTGTCATCTGTCTATCTCCAACTCCGGCAGAGCCTTTTGTAAATCCTCTACCTGTTTATCCGTGACATTAGTACAATTCGTCAAATTAAGTGATTTAAGATTCTTGAGTTTTTTTAAGGGCTTAATATTTTTAATATCTGAATATCTAAAATCAAGCTTTGTAAGGTTTTTCAGATTCTCAAGAGGCTTTAAGTCAAAAAAAAGCCTTTTCTTCATATCCTTCTTATTAATAATCCCTATCCGTTCTAAAAGCATCTTCCATTTCGGTATATTTTCATTAGAAGGATATATCATAATTAATTCAAGCTCACGGAGATTAGTAAATTTTTCAAGCAGTTTGATATCAGAGAGATTACCCCATGTATTCTCAATAAAATAATTATATTCATCACCAATCTTTAAGGACCCTTTAGATTCGATTTTTAATATTGTTATTTTTGCGAAATCTTCATCAGAAAGTTCATTCGGCTCTTTATAGAGCTGTTTTGCAGCTATCTGGCGAATTATTTTCTCACTGGCCGGGTCAGGTTTGGATTCCCATGTCATTGCCCTGTAAATTAATCCGGCAAGGATACATAGAAATATAATAACAGCCGTGATGATGTATCTTCGCCGCGATGGTTTTATGGTTGAATCGCTTTGCTTTGAATTTTCGTCGTTCATACTTTAGTTCCCGATTATATCACTTGAAAAGTATTATATAAAAACCTCGCGAATCTGTCACGAACAATAATATGACTCTGTCATTGCGAATCCCCTGTGGATGAAGCAATCTTCCATTAATTAAAACGAAGATTGCCGCGTTCGGCTTTGCCTCTCTCGCAATGACATGGAAAAGACTTATTGTAGGTCCCTGGGACTCCGAGGGAGGTGCGTGCTAACGCACCGGTTCATTTTTGAATCCTCAAGTTCGGCAGAGCCTTTTGTAATTCTTCCATCTGCTCATATGTTATATTTGGACAATTCCTTATGTCAATGCGTGTCAGGTTCTTAAGTCCTTTTAATGGTTCAAGGTTAGATACTTGAGGATTGCCAATATCAAGTCTTTGCAAATTTGACAAGCTCCTTAATGGTTCAAGATTGGATACTTGAGTATTGCTAATATAAAGAGCTTGCAAATTTGTCAAGTTCCTTAAAGGTTCGAGATTGGATACCTGTGTATCACTAATATTCAGTATTTGAAGATTGTTTATTTTTTTAAGAGGACTTAAATCTATATTAAATCGCTCGGATAGATTGAAGATACCTAACTTAGAAAGCATTTTCATCCAAGACGGTATATTTTTTTCTGGAAATTTGATACCAGTAAGATTAAGTACTTGTAGATTTGTAAACTTCTCAAGCAGTTTAATATCAGAAAGCTCATTTTTCCAAATCGTAAGTACTGTTATTTTTGCAAAATCTTCATCGGTCAGGGTATTTGGGTCTATTGGATTGTTTGGGTCTGTTGTGAGTAGTACTGCGGCTGGCTGACGGATTGCAGCTTCACTTACCTTTCGAGATTCAGAATCTACAGGAGACCATGTTACAACCTTATAAATATACCCTGCAAGGAGACATAGTATAATAACGCCAAGAATAATGTATTTTTTTCGGGATGATTTCTTTTGAGAATCTACTT
>CAZMPL010000445.1:0-1895 GCA_964567805.1 uncultured Pirellulales bacterium
GTCAATCTTATCATCGCGCAGCGACTCGTAAGAAGAATCTGCGAGAGATGTAAAGAACCTTTAAAGATGGACGATGATATTCTCGAACGCCTGAAAATCAACCCGGAACAAGGCAGGAATATCGTATTTTACCATGGAGCCGGCTGTCACGCGTGTGGTAATACAGGTTATTTCGGTCGATTACCGATTTTTGAATTTCTTGTAGTGAATAAAGAAATTCGTCACGAGCTGGTTTCCGGCGCGAGCGAACAGAAAATCAGGACGATTGCCAGGCAAAAAGGTTACGGCGGTCTTTTTGAAAGCGGCATAAATAAGATTATTGCCGGGCTTACTACCCCGGAAGAAGTTTTAGGCGCTACAGTTTCTGACAGAGATTGAGCGATAATACTCTAATAAAAAGATTAGGAATATTTGAAAATTTGTAAGCGTTCACGAAAAAACATTGTTTTGCTGTTTTACTGTAAAAACTCATGCTCGTCATTCCGCACTTGTTGCGGAATCCAGAAATAAAAGAATATGGATTCCCGCCTTCGCGGGAATGACAAAGTCATATTTGCCGTGAATAGTTACGAAAATTTTAGTAAGATAAGTAAGAACCGAAAAAAGAATATTGATTCTCAGGAATATTAATAATATTCAAATGATAAAGGACGAAATGTGATTACTTATAAATATGTAGCAAGAGATGATTCAGGTAATCTTAAAGAAGGATATACCGAAGCTTATTCTGAGTCTGATGTTCTTAGCTGGCTTCGTGAGCAGGAATGTACTCCGGTCACTATAGAGATTATATCCGGCGGAGCTTCTAAATCAAAGATACGAGTTCCTGTCGGCCGGAAAATCAAATCAGCGGAGCTTGCGGCTGTGTTCTGGCAGTTAAACGCTATGGTCGAAGGCGGTATCACAATTGTGGAATCGCTCGAAGGTATAGCAGAAGACCTGGACAATGTTAAATTCCAGAAAATCCTCCTGAGAATACTGGAAAGTATTGAAAAAGGAAACAGCGTCTCAAGCAGCCTGGCGGAATTTCCGGATGTTTTCAATAAGCTTGTATGCTCTCTTGTAATGGCAGGAGAAACAGGCGGAAATATCGCGGCGGCTTTTCATCGAGCGGCTGTTTATTATACCGAGCGAGACAGACTTGTGAGAAAAGTCAAAAAAGCAATTGCTTACCCGGCTTTTGTATTCGGATTCGTAATACTTGTTGTTATTGCTATGATGGTTCTCGTTATCCCGAGATTTAAAGAGATTTTCGATAGTTTCGGAGAGGGACAACTCCCGGCTTTTACTCAAGCGTTTATGGGAGTATATAACATAGCAGCTGCTAACTGGCATTATATTATCGGTGGTTTTATAATAGCCGTTATCATGATTGTTCTTCTTTATAAGCATTCACCGGGTTTCCATAGAATATGTTCTCGATTGTTCCTGCGGGTACCTTTGTTTGGAAACCTTATAAAGTTTGCTTTCTTATCGACTTTTTGCAAAACAATGTCAAATCTGTTAAGAGCGGGCGTACCAGTTCTGGAATCATTCGAGATTATGATAGAAACGAACAATAATGATATCATTACGGAGAAATTGCAGCAGGCAAGAGATGGAATCGTTTCCGGTATGAGTATCGTATCGAGTATGTCGGCGACCGGATTTTTCCCGAATATGGCCCTTAAAATGGTTAAAGCGGGAGAAGATAGCGGCTCATTGTGGAGAACACTCGAAAGGACTGCTGATTATTACGAAGAAAAGGTCGATGCTACTATCGCTATGATGACAAGCCTGCTCGAACCTATAATGATTATATTTGTAGGCGGTATTGTTATGACTGTAGTTTTAGCGCTTTATTTGCCAATATTCCAGTTGTCTGACATAAAAGGTGGTTAATAGTTAACGAAGAA
>CAZMPL010000445.1:1905-2549 GCA_964567805.1 uncultured Pirellulales bacterium
CGCTGCCTTTGCTATGCCATAGCAACGCTCTACCAAGTGAGCTAACGGCCCAATTAGACAAGATATTGTATCATAGTATTTGCAAGTAATTCGAGTTCTAGTTGGATTTTAGTATCAAAATAATAGAGTTAGATATGTAATTATGTTGACTTAATAAGTTGAATTTGATAAAATATTTTAGTTTAATTTTGAAGGAAGTCTTTAACAATCGTAAGGATACGCTAAATCAATTTTGAGTGGATAGTGTGTATTTAAATAAACTAAGTTTTTTTGAAAGGTGAGAAGATCATGAGAAACAGAAAAGGTTTTACATTAATTGAATTGATGGTAGTAGTTTTAATTATTGCCGTATTAGCTGCTATTATTGTGCCTATGATGACAAGCAGGATTAATAGCGCAAAATGGAGCGAAGCAAGAGCGGCCATGGGACAAATTGCAACCGCTCTTCGTGCTTATACGGCAGAAAATGAAACAACAACAACAACAGTAGTTGGCACACCTGGACTTGGTTTTAAACCACAAGAACTTAATGGAAAATATTTTATTACTAGTAATTATGTTATCACAAGTCCTAGTTATGATTCTACAAACGGTACTATGTCTTATACGATAACAGCTACAGCAACCCAAACGGGTGCTCCAAC
>CAZMPL010000446.1:0-2535 GCA_964567805.1 uncultured Pirellulales bacterium
AATCCTTGTCACCACCGAAAGCGTAATGTTCCCATAAATGCTGACATAGCCAAACGCCGCCCATAGGCCAGATGCCATATCGAGCGGAGTCAACTGGAGCAGTACCTCGCCACAAGTCGGTATTATGATGCAGCACCCAGCCTGTACTGTTATAGTATGTTTTTGCGGTTCTTGCGCCGCCTTCAGAAAGGTCATTGATTAAATCAAATAATGGCTCTGTACACTCCGACAAGTTGCAAACCTCGGCAGGCCAGTAGTTCATTTCAACATTAATATTAGCTGTATATTTGCTTCCCCACGGAGGTAAGATCGCCTCGTTCCATATACCCTGCAGATTGGCGGGCTGGCCTCCTTCGCGGCTGCTTGCGGCCAGAATATAACGTCCGAATTGAAACGCAAGAGCTTCAAGATTAATATCTGATCCACCTTCACGAAAGTTTCTGATTCGCTCATCAGTCGGTTTCTCTTTCGCGGAATTATCTCCGATTTGCAAGTGTACCCGACTCATTAAATTACTGAAGTCATCTATATGCCTGCGATAAAGAGTTGAAAAGTCTTTATCAGATACTTCGTCTAAAACTTTTTTGCATCTTGCGGCTGGGTCACCACTGATGTCTTTATAGTTTACAAAACTTGTGGATATCGACATAACCAGCGTAACTGCATTGGCACTCTTAAAATTAATAGTATCACCTGAGGCTTCGGATTGGCCGCCTTCAAGACGAGCGTTTATCGCGGCTTCATATCGCAAGCCATTACCTTTTGTTCTCGCAATAAGGCCGTCCATACCTGTGGCCGGCGCTGAAAAGGGGCCTTTCCACATACCGTCCATAACAAGATTGGTTCCCTCGGCTATGCTCGTCTCAAGGTACGATCCTTTAAACTGTGCCTCGAAGTTCACTTTTCCAGGTTTATCTGAACTGATTCTCATAACAAGAACCTTATCCGGCCAGGAAACGAATGTTTCGCGAGTAATTACAGTGTCACCCTGACGATAGCTGACTTTTGCTACTCCGGTTTCCATGTTTAATTCGCGACGATAATCGGTTACGGTACTATTTTCAAAAGAAAGAATAAGGTCACCTATTGGCTGGTATGCTTCCTGTGAATTTGGAATACCCCAAAAGTGGTCATCAGCCATTCTTTCAGCTTCCTGGAACTTTTCAGCAAAAACCAAATCTTTAATCTGGCTGAAATATTTTCCGGCATTAGGATCATCATAATTATGCGGACGTCCTGACCAGAAGGACGACTCATTGAGTGTGATACGCTCCTGGGGTACGCCGCCGAATACCATGGCACCAATCATGCCATTGCCTATCGGCATTGCCTGAAGCCAATTGGCTGCCGGTTGACGATACCAAAGAGTCGTGTCTTGTGATACCTGGGCATTACATATAGCAGTAACCATCAAAACACAAATAGTCAAAATTAATGCTGCTTTAACTTTCATGATCAATCTCCTGAAATGCAACTATATTTTTACCTGAGTGATAGGTTTTATGGAACTGTTTACATACAAATAGTACAATAACATATCAATATACCTAACAAAGATATTCAATATTCTCGATTTTATAATAGCGTAATATCTTTTATCTGATAACTAATGCGTCAATGGATACTGGTCCGGAACCGCGATTGATAATTTTAATATCGTGATTGCCCGGAGGCAAACCAGTAACTTCAAATACATTCTGCCTTGCCTGGCGAGAACCTGCTGTGGATAAATCTATCGTGGCATTAGTTTTGCCATCAATTTTAATTTCTATTTTTCCTGCGCCAGTTTCTTTCGGGGCAATGATTGTTAAACTGCTTCCTGTAAATGAACAACTCCAGATATCACCTGGTGTATCACTCGTTGTAAGATCATTGTTGAAGTCACCTGTTCCAAGGTTACATCGCCGAATCCATCCGGGATACGTTGTACCCGGGTCGTCATCGTTAAACCAACTCTTGTCATGGGTAATTCGTAAAACGCGGCATCTTGTTGACAATTGCTGGTTTTCGATTCCGGCCAGCGGCTTTACCGCTCCGCTTGGTGTCACGACCAATCCCTGGTCATCCTGAACGAATGTCATCTCAATATCCGAACCGAGCATTTCAACTTTAGTCACTTTACCCAGAGTCGCACCTCCGGCGTGAAGATTTTTGAGTGTGATAGTGCCGCCATCCCAGTCAAGAAGGGCGGCATATACATTCCCATTGTTGCGCGTGTAGCGAACCGAGTCCTCGCCATAAACTTCAAACGGGCGGGATGAGTACACCGCTTCGCCGTTGATTTTCAACCAGGCTCCGATGTCTTTGGCAATGCTTGTCACTTCAGGATCAAGATCGCCGCGACCGTGCTGGGTGAGATTAAGCAGCATAGTTCCGTTCCGGCAGACATTTTCCATCAATAATCCGACTAATTCTTTAGCGTTCTTGTATCTTTGACCCGTCTTATAGTGCCAGTCCGCAATCGTAGTTTCAGTCTGAAATGAATAAGCCATGATTTCAGGTTCGATAATGGCCTCAGTACTCTTGACTAAGGAA
>CAZMPL010000447.1:0-2513 GCA_964567805.1 uncultured Pirellulales bacterium
GCTAAAGACGGGGCCAGGCATTATTACCATGCCCGGCCCGCCGCCATATGGTTTGTCGTCGACTTTGCGATAGTTATCTGTTGAGAAATCCCTGATATCGGTGATAACGACTTCAACAAATCCTTCGTCCTGCGCTCGTTTGATTATCGAGCAATTCAAGTGTGAAGCGAACACTTCGGGAAAAAGTGTAAGAATATCTATTCTCATTAAGGTTCTGTCGTTTTGCTTTAAGCTTCGGCTTTTGCTTTAGATTCTGCTTCGGCTTTTGCCTTTGCTTCTGCTTCAGCTTTTGCTTTAGCTTCTGCTTCAGCTTTTTTCTTGGCTTCTTCTTCAGCTTTCTTTTTTGCTTCAGCTTCAGCAGCAGCGGCTTCGGCTACTTTTTGAGCCGCGAGTTTTTGTGCCTTATTGAAAAGCTTGCCTTTCTTGCTGGCTATGGTTCTTGCCTTTTTCAAGCGTGCTGCTTTTTCTTCGGCATATTTATTTTTAATACCATTACGCAGCAAAATCTGAGAGACTGTATCGCTTGGAATTGCTCCCTGGCTGAGCCAGTACTCGATACGTTCTTTGTTAAGTATGATTTGTTTTTCCAAATTTTTCTCAATTGGATCATACTGACCGAGTTTTTCAATTACTCGACCGTCACGAGGTGAGCGCGAATCTATCGCGTTGATTCTGAAGTACGGCCTGTGACGTCTTCCCATTCTTGTCATTCTGATTTTTACTGCCATGATTTTACCTTTCTACAATATATATAAATTTTTGTGACTATAACACTTCATGTCACAAAACAAGTTTACTTTTTTTGACAGGCCCCTTGGGCTCCAAGGGAGATATAATAGATACCTGTTCCTGATATAAACATAACAGAATAAGGGTTTTTAGTGAATTTTGCAAGGGATTTTTATAAAATCTTTTGATAAAATGACTTATCAACATATTTAAGATGGAATCTTACGGTTGCCTGCAATGTATAATATAGCCGTTTATGAAAATTGCGAAATTTGCCGGGTCGATATTCGCGTCTTCAGCGATTTTTTGTATTTGTTCGTCATTCAGGTTCGCGGCGTTGAGTTTTTCCGATTTAGTCATGATTGCAACCGCTTTTTTTAGCTCTTCAAGCTCTTGTGAGCTTGGACAAACGAGCATTCCGAGTTCGCTTGTGCCTTCGAAATCCTTAAATTGCTCTCTAACCATTTCGCCGTACTGGTTTTCAGAGAAAGCGGCCACTTTTTCGAGATACTGCTCTATCGAGATTTTTTGATTTAGCGTCGTTTGATTTTCCCTTTTCTTTTGATGACTTTCTTTCTTTTCGACCTTTGCTTGATTTTCTTGCCGCTATTCATCATCTGGGTAATCTGACCCATACCGCCGGAAAACAGGTTTTTAATGCCTCCGAAACCGCCGCCGCTGACGGCTTTCATCATATCACGGCTTCGTCTGAAGGTTTTTACAAGTCCTGCTACTTCCTGGACTTCCGCGCCGGAACCGGTAGCGATTCTTCGTCTTCTTGATAAATCAATTAACTCCGGATCTCTTCTCTCGTCCAGTGTCATGGAATACACCATAGCTTCCATTCTTCTCATCTCGGCCGAATCGAAATCCATATCCTTGAGTGCTCCCATTCCGGGCATCATTTTGAGAAGACTTCCCATGCCGCCCATCTTTTTGATGGTTTGCATTTGCTTGAGAAAATCATCGAAACCAAAGCTGCCTTTGGCCATTTTTTGCTGTAATTTCTTTGCCTCGTCGGCGTCAAAATGCTCCTGTGCTTTTTCGACCAATGAAACGACGTCGCCCATACCGAGAATTCGGCTGGCCATACGGTCGGGATGGAATTCTTCGAGCTTGTCTAATTTTTCGCCGACGCCGATGAACTTGATTGGCTTTCCGGTTACGGCTTTTACACTAAGAGCGGCACCGCCGCGGGCATCACCGTCGAGTTTTGTTAAGATTACGCCGTCAAGCTCAAGTAATTCATTGAACTGTTTAGCGGAATTGACTGCGTCCTGACCGGTCATCGAATCGCAAACGAGGTAAATCTGCTGAGGATTTACTGTTTTCGCGACATTGGAAATCTCGTCCATCATATCTTTATCGATATGCAGACGGCCGGCGGTATCGAGAACGATTACATCGTAACTATGTTCTTTAGCGTACTTTACGGAATTTTTCGCTACCTGGACAGCGTCTTTTGAATCTTCGCTATAGACTTCGATTCCAAGCTGTTCTCCGAGAACTTTTAACTGGTCGATAGCGGCAGGTCTCTGAAGGTCGTCTGCGACGAGGAGCGGCCTTTTTTGTTTCGATACGAGGTATTTAGCGAGTTTTGCCGCGGTTGTGGTTTTACCGCAACCCTGAAGACCGGCAAGCATAATTATCGTCGGGCCGGGCGAAACGTAATATATTTTCGAATCGACAGGCCCCATTAGCTTGGTCAGCTCGTCATTGACGATTTTTATCATGACCTGGCCGGGGTGAAGACTTTTTATAACTTCAGCACCGAGAGCGGCTTG
>CAZMPL010000448.1:0-2497 GCA_964567805.1 uncultured Pirellulales bacterium
GTCTCAGGTGACAAATCTACCTTAACTATGCGCCCAGTTTTTGGGGAGTATTATAGTCGTAAGATAGGGGATGCAAATCAGTGATTCTGTTGCTCCAAGGCTGACAGCATGATAAATCGTTTTAAGTTCACTGATAAATTTCTTGGCGTCATCCTGACAGATTCCTATATCAAATGCCAATATCCCGCCAAAACCATTCTGCATTTGTTTGGCGGCAATCATATGACCAGGATCATCTTTAAGCCCTGAATATTGTACCTTTGAAATTTTAGGGTGGCTTACTAAATATTTCGATATAGCCATCGCGTTAGCTGACATTTGTTCGGCTCGCAGTTCAAACGTTTTAAGGCCTCGTTCCAATAATGAGCCTGAATAGGCATCAAGAGTTGTTCCAATGGCCTGACGAGTAAACCATAATTTGTCATAGTGACTTTTAGAACAGGCTATCGCTCCTGCCATAAGATCATTGTGTCCGCCCAATGCCTTGGTAGCACTATGTACTACAATATCGGCACCGAGCAGAAGAGGTTTTTGATGATATGGTGTCGCAAAAGTATTATCAACAACCAGCATAGCCCCGACTTTATCTGCTTCTTTTCGCAACGCTGCAATATCAAGAATCTTGCACAAAGGATTAGTTGGACTTTCACAGAATATCATTTTGGTATTGGGTTTTATATACTCTGCGATTTTACCGCCATGGCAGGCATCAATCCATGTTATATCTATACCGAGTCTTTCGAGTATAAGCGATACTTTGTAATGCGCTCCATATATATCATGGAACAATATCAGATGGTCTCCGGCGCTTAGATAAGTCAAATACACCATTGTACAGGCAGCCATGCCGGATGTGCAGATAATACAATCTTCAGCCTGTTCAAGAGCGGCTATTTTTTTCTCTACGACACGAACGGTAGGATTATCATCTCGGTGATAGGTATAGCCGTCTATTTCACCGTCTGTAATCTGCCTTAAAACTTCGAATGAACTGTAATGATAATTGACGGCATTAACGATTGGCGTAACCATTGGCTTGTTACCATATGGTGTGAGTGGATCACTCATAACGATTCTCCAAAAATTTTTCAATCCAGTAATAACATTGCTATTGCGACAGTTGTCGTCCAGAGACTTTCCTGTCCCCTGGCTGTTTGTGTAATATTGGAAGTCCTGATAATCAAACCGCTGGACTTATATACCTGCTCTTTCTCCGACCAGGCCTTATTCGGGTCCACTTCGAGGCCGAGTGTCGTTCCAAGCATATCCGCCGCAAGATCTTCTGACATGTCTGAGGCTTCATGCTCATTCATACCATAACCATGCACTTCACTGATATATCCCCAGTTGTTTTTATTTTTGGGAACAGCAATTCCTATTGAGGATGCAATTAAACGGCCATGTTCATCTGTATCTGACCTTGCCATAACACAATAAGATATCTGGCCAGGAACAAGAGATTTTAATCCATTTTCACGGGCAATAATTTTGCAATTCGGCGGAAGTATAGATGAAACTTGAACAAGATTCTGTTGAGCTACACCTGCTTTTCTTAACGCATCTTCAAACGATTTCAATCGATATCTGTGTCTGCCTACTCCTTTTGTCAAAAAAACTCTCGCAGGAACTAATTTATCCATAATAATCTCCAATATATATTATAAATAAGTATTAAACATTAATTTAACATATGCGCAATGCGATATTGTGCGGAATACCAATTACAAGCTGCCCCTTTTTAATGCTTCCGTATTCTCTTGAGTCGGGACAGCCAAAAGAAATACTGACATTCTTGTTAATGTAACTTTTAACAGCTACGTTTCCGCAAACAGACATTATACCAGAAATTTCCGTATTAAGATTATTCCCAGTTATCTTTTGCCAGCACCTAACTAGTTTCATAGCTGATTCCGGGCTGATATAGCTTATATAGACGTCACCCTCAATATCCTTACCAAGAAAAATACCTGAAAATTCTTCAATCAAAACCGGAACCTTTTTTATTAATTCAAGGGATATGTTCTGAGTCATTCCTATTTTCTCTGCAAGTTTCTGAGCAATCTTCTCATCACTATTTTTAAGCGACCCAAAACATCTTTTTGCACCTTCACAGCATATATTATTAAAAGGTAGCGATATTCGTCTGTTCTTTGCCTTATACACAGCCTCACAGAACTTGAAGTTTTCAGTGTCATTTGAAGTTATTTGTTTCTCAAATTTAATCGCTACCCAGTCAGAATCACTGATTAGTGACAATTTTTTACATATCGAACTCAACTCTAATTCTTTATTGGACATATTGCGTATTTATCCTCGCTAAAAACTGATTGTATCACCTGCACCTAACAACAGGCATTTGTCGCCAAACACATTTTTCAGTGTTTCCATAGCTTTCTGACCTGTACAGTGCATAGGTATAATTTTTTGAATCTCATATTTCTGGAAAGCCTTTATTGTATTTGCAATCCTGTTTGGATTTGCGTTTAACAGATGCATC
>CAZMPL010000449.1:0-2479 GCA_964567805.1 uncultured Pirellulales bacterium
CATGGCCAAAACAGAATATTTAACAGCACCGTTACCATCGACAAAAATGCCGGCCTCAATGCCTGCAATTATGGCTACCGAAGCATTCGAACGATATGCTTTTTATGCATTTGACGCAATTTTAGCTCTTTATCTAATTAATAATCTGCTGAATTTTAAAGGTGAAAAGGCGAATTTAACTGAAGAACAGGCGATGGAATGGAAACACTATTTCAAAGCCTGTGTATATTTCACGCCGCTTATAGGTTCACTGATAAGTGATTTATTTCTTGGCAAATACCGGACTATTATAACTTTTTCAGTTGTGTATTGTCTTGGTTTTCTTGCAATCACAATAAATCAGACTTACGTAGGAACAATGATCGGACTTGGATTAATCTCTCTTGGCGCAGGAATTATTAAACCATGTCTTTCCGCGAATGTAGGTGACCAGTTCGGCCAGACAAACCAGAATCTTATAACAAAAGCATATAATATATTTTACTGGATGGTAAATTTAGGCGCATTTTTCTCTATGTTGATATCTCCCTGGATTTACGACAAATATGGTGATGTAAGAATTGCACTTGGCACCCCGGGTATTTTTATGATAATTGCGACTTTCCTATACTGGCTTGGACGCAAATCAATGGTACATATTCCTCCGAAAGGTAAAGTTTTCTTTAAAGACTTGCTAAGTAAGGAAGGAATTTTAGTAATCTTACGTTTATCATTTTTTATGTTTGTTTTCATTGCGGTGTTTTGGTCTTTGTTTGACCAGACAACTTCCAAATGGATTTACCAGGCTGAAAAAATGAATCTCACTTTTCTAAAATGGAATATTTCCGACCAGACGTTTATAGGTTCAGTTTTAAACAAACTTGGAGGTATCAACCAGGTTGAATGGGAAATACTACCAGCGCAAATGCAGGCGGCTAATTGTATATTTGTTTTACTCACAATTCCATTTTTTACTTATATAGTTTATCCAATCATTAATAAATTTTTCCCTCTTACTCCGATTCGTAAAATAGCAATCGGATTTTTCGTTGCTATTCCGTCTTTTGCAATACCTGCAATGCTTGAAAAATGGATTCAAAACGGAGCGCAACCGACTATATGGTGGCAAATGCTTGCTTACTGGTTTATGACGGCCGCTGAAGTAATGATTTCCATTCCTTCTCTTGAGTTCGCATATACACAAGCGCCTAAATCGATGAAATCATTTATATCCTCACTGCAATTGCTTTCCGTTTCATTAGGTAACCTGTTCGTATCACTTGTTAATAAATTCATTCAAAATCCAGATGGCACTGTAAAGCTTAAAGGACCAAATTATTACTGGTTCTTTACGATACTTATGTTTGCTACGGGAATTGTATTCTGTATTGTTATCCAGTTCTACAAAGGTAAAACATATATCCAGGAAGAAGCTAAATCCTGATATAAAAAATATTAACCACTGATTAACGCAGATTAACACTGATAAAAAAATATTTATAAAATCTGTGAAAATCAGTGAATATCTGTGGTTAAAATATTTAAAATTTTTAATAAATATGAAAAGGATTGTCTCTGTATCGCGAAGAACGGATATTCCCGCTTTTTATGGCGATTGGTTTATGGGTCGCGTTAAAGATGGTTTTGCGGGAGTAGTGAATCCCTACGGCGGCAAAAAATATATCCTCTCACTCAAACCTGAAGATGTAAGTTGCTTTGTGTTCTGGTCGAAAAACTTTACGCCGTTCCTTGATAACCTGGTAATTCTTGACAAGGTTGGATATAAATTCTATTTCAATTACACCGTGACAGGTCTGCCTGGAATATTTGAAAGTAATCTTGATAAGCAATCTGCAATCGAATCTCTTAAATATCTGAGCAGGACATATTCGCCCGCGCATATAAACTGGCGTTTCGACCCGATTATTATATCGAGTATTTGTGACAGAAATTATTTTCTTGCCGGATTCAAAAAATTGGTAAAAGAATTCAGCGGACTTGTCGAGCGATGTTATATAAGTTTTGTCACTGAGTACAAAAAAGTAATTACTAACTTCGATATGCTTGAAAAAAGCAACGGAATTAAAATCGAATACCCGGATGAAAATTTCAAAATAGCTCTTGCAAACGAATTATCAGATATTGCTCTTGAAAATGGAATTCAGCTTTATTCCTGCTGCTGCGATTATTTGATAAACGAAAAAGTTCAAAAAGCTCATTGCATAGATGGAGCCGTTATTGAAAAACTTTTTTTCCCGGCCGGATTCGCACACAAAGAAAAGCATACAAGACAGGAATGCGGCTGCACAGAAAGCTATGACGTTGGAACATATAACACCTGCCCACATGGATGTGTATATTGTTATGCCAATACCAACAAAGCAAGAGCCAGCCATTCTTATAGAAACCACGATCCCAATTCAGCTTTCCTGGGATACACCAAATCCCAGTCTGACATATGGCTCGAAGAAATTCAAAATAAATCGCCCGAAAATGAAGC
>CAZMPL010000450.1:0-2474 GCA_964567805.1 uncultured Pirellulales bacterium
ACCCTCGCAAAATGCCCCGCCAGTGACATCGGGCCGTTAAACACGACTATATAGTCCGTTTCCGTTCGACCGATTAGCTGTGGATTATTGTCACCTTCTGAAGAATTAAGATGGGGCTTCTTGCTAAGGCCTTCTACGAGTATCATAACTTCTTTTCCGGAAAACTCCTTGCTTAACTCTTCGCTGATTTTTTCCTGAACCGCTAAAAGCTCGACATTTCTTCTTTGTTTTACTTCATCTGGAATCGTATCTTCCAATCTTCTTTCTGATGTAGTTCCGGGCCTGGGCGAGTATTTGAAAATGAACGCATTCCTGTAACGAGCCTTTTGAACCAGTTTAACGGTGTCCTGGAAATCTTCTTCAGTTTCATCTGGAAAACCTACGATAAAGTCACCGGCGATAGCGATTCCCGGCACAATTGACCTTGCCTTATCGAGAAGCCGGAGATAATCCGCGGCTGTATATTTGCGATTCATCGCTTTAAGAATTCTGTCCGAGCCGCTCTGTGCGGGCATATGCAGGTATTTGCAGATTTTCGGCGAATCCGCCATAGCGTGCATAATATCTTCGAAATATTCTTCGAACGGGTAGTTCGTTACAAACTTAATCCATTCGATTCCGTTGATATTACTTACAGCGATAAGCAAATCAGCAAGACTCCATGTTTTGCCGTCATGTTTATAATTATAGGAATTTACAGTCTGGCCGAGCAGGGTGACTTGTTTTACGCCGTTATCAGCGAGCTTATGAATCTGCTCAAGAATGGTTTCCGGTGGTCGGGAAACTTCCGGCCCGCGAACATAAGGCACAATGCAATACGTACAGAAATTATTGCAGCCTCGCATTATACGCACGAAAGCCTGTGCCGGATTTCTTTCGTCTTCGTTGCTATATGCCGTCTCAAAATCTTCAAGAGCCTGGTTTTCGTTTTCCTGAACCGCTTTGCGAATATGTTCCGTGACGGCAAGCTCATTTTTCTTTTTTTCATGAGCCTCGGTAATGAGTTCAACTAACTGCGGAATCTGTGCCGGGCCGCATACGATATTTACGGTTTTATGCTCGAGCAGTTTATCTCCGAGCCGCTGAGCCATACAGCCGATTATGCCGACTATCATGTCCGGCCGGGATTCTTTCATATGCTTTAGATGACCGATATGTGAAATAACTCTCTGTTCGGCATGTTCGCGCACAGAGCATGTATTTATCAATACTACATCCGCGTCTTTTACACTTTCGGTAATACTGAAACCGGCCTGAACCAGCGCAGTGCAAACCAGCGCCGTATCCAGCTTATTCATTTGACAGCCGAAGCTCTTTATATGTACTTTATTACTATCCATACAGAATAGTAAGTATATCATGTTCTTAGCATTTGTTCAAATGCAAGATGAAATTAGTTTCGCTATAGGCGAACAAATAATAGTCACTGGTCATTTATATTCGGTTAATTGAAACAGGCCGGGAAATTATCCTCGAAGGAATTGCTCAATCATATTTTGGAAATCACTCAGACCGAAAGGTTTGCGCAAAAATGGGAGGTGGTTTCTCTTTAAGTAATCTTCCCTGTATGGAGAAATATCCGCAGAATAGAAAAGGAAATTCTGTCTGAGTCTCGGATCGTATTCAATTGCTTTTTGATAAAATTCGAATCCATCCATATTCGGCATTTCAATATCAGAAACAATAGCATTATAAAAATGCCGCCTGACCATTTCCATTGCCTCGCTGCCATCAGAAGCCATTTCAGTGCAGCCTTTAGAAGAAAGCAGCGAGGATATGAGCTTGCGCAAAGTTTCGTTATCGTCAACGATTAAAAATCTGCTGTCCCATATGGCAGTGAATTGTTCAAGATTTATCGAAGGTTTCAAGTCTGAACTGACTGTGTCTATATAGTTATGTATTCTCAATAGATGAGATTGTATTTCGGAAGTAATATATTCCGTTTCACGATTCAATGTGCCGTAAGTTCCGGCTATGTACAAAAACACAGGATTCAGTTCACACGATTCGGCTCGGGCCATATATTCGATTACCTGTTTTTTAGAAACCTTTTCCCCGGCGAGGTGATTCTCGAATTTATTGAGAAGTCCTTCCACGTTATTAATGGTTTTATCATCAAGGAAAACATCAAGCAAAACGTGTTTTTTATTTTTTACAAGGTAATCATACACCATAGCCATGAAATCCGAGTGCAGCTTTTCATCTTCTGACAACTTAGTTAGAAATGAAGAAAATTCCTTGTCATTGATAAATAATTTAGCCGCTTTTTTATAGATACTCCCCACATGTGACTCAATTGACTTGAGCCATGTTACTACTTCCTCTACCTCTAAAATTGCCGATACAGTCATACTATAATCCCCCTGAACTTAAAAGCATAACGTAACAAACCGCTTCAGATATTTCTTATATATTGTGATTATACTAAGTCCACTATATATATGCTATAATAAATATGAAAATATTTAATATTT
>CAZMPL010000451.1:0-2474 GCA_964567805.1 uncultured Pirellulales bacterium
ACGCCGAGTATGTACCTTCGGTTTTGTATATTCCCGCCGGTAAAATACCAGATTGAAACTCGTCGATTCCGGGAAGGTCTTTTTTGGCTGTAAGTTCGAGTTTCAGCTTGTCACCCGGTGCGGTTAAGTATTTCTTTGTCGAAATAAATCCAAAATTAATTCCTCCTTTAACTGGTGATTTAATATCACTTATCTCTTCCCAGCCATTAGAAAACTGTCCATTATCGAATATAACTATCTGTTCGGTTTTATTGTCGCGAGTAATACTCAAAACAAGTTTCCCGGAGAGAAAGTCCTCTTTGCTCATAAATGTCCAGTTCAAAAAAGGCTCTGCAAGTGGAAGTTTAAGAGAAATAATACGTTCCTGCGGCTCCTTATTTTTAGAATGAAATATTTCTGGTATGGAATTGCTCTGTACACTGAAAACACTTGCTGAGAATAAAATAACATAAAATATAATAAATGTTTTAATTTTGTTTCTCATTGTTATCCTCTTTTTTTACTAAATAAAACGACTTATAAAATATAGTACTATTATAACTGCATATACATAGACGTTAAAAGTGAAAAATTGTTACAAAAAAAATCCGCTAACCAAATTATAATTGATTAGCGGATTAGAAAATCGTGTCGTGGGCATCTTGCCCGTGAATGCATGGGCAGGATGCCCATGCTACATCAGTATAATTATGCTGTCTGTTCTTGCTTTTGTACTTTTGCCCATGTGTCTTTTAGTCCGACTGTGCGGTTAAATATCAGTTTTTCTTTGGAACTGTCTTTATCTGCACAGAAATAACCGAGTCTTTCGAACTGGTAGCGGTCCAGGGGTTTTGCGTTAAGTAAAGAAGGTTCGGCATAGCATTCCGGCAGAATCTCAAGTGAGTTCGGATTGAGATTGTCGGTAAAGCTTTTTCCTTCTTCTGCTTCATCCGGATTTTCCTTTGTAAACAGATGGTCATAAAGTCTGACTTCTGCTTTTACTGATTCAGTTGCTGAAACCCAGTGTAGAGTCGATTTTACTTTGCGTCCGTCTGGAGCGTCGCCGCCTCGTGTAGCCGGGTCGTAAGTGCAATGCAGTTCGATAATATTTCCATTTCCATCTTTAACAACTTCGTTGCATGTGATGAAATAAGCATAACGTAAACGAACTTCTTTGCCCGGTGACAGACGGAAGAATTTCTTCGGCGGATTTTCCATGAAATCTTCCTGCTCGATGTATAGTTCCTTTGTGAACGGAACTTTTCGTGTCCCTGCGTTCGGGTCTTCGGGATTATTTACGGCATCAAGCTCTTCGACCTGTCCATCGGGATAATTGTCGATAACGACTTTTAGCGGCTTAAGTACCGCCATTACGCGCGCGGAAGTCTTATTCAAATCTTCCCGTAAACAATGTTCGAGTAAAGCGAAATCCACTGTGCTGTTGAATTTATTCACGCCGATTACACGGCAAAATTCTCTGATAGCGGCGGGGGAGTAACCTCTTCTTCGCAAGCCGCTGATTGTCGGCATTCTTGGGTCGCTCCAGCCGGATACGAGTTTTTCCTGTACCAATTGCAGGAGTTTTC
Organism: uncultured Pirellulales bacterium; assembly: GCA_964567805.1. Taxonomy (GTDB): domain Bacteria; phylum Planctomycetota; class Phycisphaerae; order Sedimentisphaerales; family Anaerobacaceae; genus JAFGPS01. The sequence goes on from CAZMPL010000451.1 coordinate 1,566, forward strand.
GCTTGCTCATTACGGTGTAAGTAAGATTGAGTCTTGCGAACTCGATTTGCTGCGGATGATAAGCTTCAACCTGATTGAGGAACCAGTCATACAGCGGCCTGTGGTTCTCGAATTCGAGTGTACAGATAGAATGTGTAACTTTTTCAATCGAATCTTCAAAGCCGTGCGCCCAGTCGTACATCGGATAAATGCACCATTTATCGCCGGAGCGGTGATGGGATGCGTGTAAAATTCGGTACATTACCGGGTCGCGCATATTCATGTTTACGTGTGCCATATCGATTTTCGCGCGAAGGGTGCGTGAGCCGTCAGGGAATTCGCCTGCTTTCATTCGCTCGAAAAGGTCGAGATTCTCCTCAACAGAGCGGCTTCTATATGGGCTATCTTTCCCCGGCTGAGTGAGTGTGCCGCGATATTGCCTTGTCTGTTCAGCGTTAAGGTCACAAACATACGCTTTTTCTTTTTTAATCATCTGAATCGCGTATTCATACATCTGCTCGAAATAATCCGAGCCGTAGTATAAATGTTCGCCCCAGTCCCATCCGAGCCAGCGTACATCCTCTATGATTGAGTTGACGTACTCCTGCTCTTCCTTTTCCGGGTTCGTATCGTCGAATCTCAGGTGGCAGCGTCCGTTAAACTGGGCGGCTATACCGAAATTCAGGCAGATACTTTTGGCGTGACCGATATGAAGATAGCCGTTCGGCTCAGGTGGAAAGCGGGTTACTACACGTCCATCCCATTTATTTGTCGCGATATCTTCAACTACCATTGACCTTATGAAGTCAAGTTTTACATTTTCTTCTTTTTCTGGTGTTTCCATAAAATAAATAAAATAAACAAATTAGTAAAGTTTTTAAAAAAGCTTTTTCATTATAACTTAAGCGGCCTGAAGCATACAAAGGAAAT
>CAZMPL010000452.1:0-2465 GCA_964567805.1 uncultured Pirellulales bacterium
AATGAAACGTAAGGGATTACTCGCGGCTTTTATAATCGGACTTGTTTTCGGAATTGCGCTGGGGCCATGCACTTTTGCATTCATGGCGCCTGTGCTTGGTGTTACCTTCAAAGTTGCTTCATCGAACATTTCTTACGCGATATTATTATTGCTTGTTTATGGTCTCGGGCATTGTTCGGTTTTGGTTTTCGCCGGAACGTTTACTGAACTTGTACAGCGATATATGAACTGGAACGAAAAATCCAAAGGAGCGGTAATTCTCAAAAGGATATGCGGCGTGCTGGTTCTTTTGGGCGGATTATACCTGATTTACCGTGCTTAACATTATATAAGAGTCTGTTCCTGCATAATCATATTTCATGTTTTGAGACAAAACGGTCCTTCGTTATCTTTTGTATTCTCGGAGCGAGGGAAAAAATAACTTTAAAATAACAAGAAATATCTTTGAAACATTCATAATAAGATATAAGATTGTATTGTTTTTTGTCTGTTTATACAGATGAAAAATGTATGTTATTGAAGCGTATGTTTTTGAGTTGCCTTTAAATACATTATTTTTGTTCTTCAATTTAAATTCTTTCTTATAACTCCGAGTCAGGAGAAAATTAAATGCTGACAAAACTATATTTAAGTGATGGGAAGATTGTTGAACAGGGAACAGGTGATCCTGTTGTTTATGTTTACAGTTCACCTGATGAAGCTGAGCGAAAATATCTCATCGAACAACTCAAGATAGATGAACATACTCTCAATTCGTCTCTTGACCCGGACGAGCTTGGCCGTCTTGAATTCGAGCCTGAACATACAGCGATGATTCTTAAAAGACCCAAGAGATATAATTCCGAAGAGAGTTTACTTTTTAAAGTTCTTTCTACCGGCGTTTTTCTTTTTAAGGATCGTCTTGTAATTGTACTTTCGGAAGATGTGTCGCTTTTTGAGGGCAGACCTTTCATAAAACTCAAAACGGTTCAGGATGTCCTTTTGAAATTGATGTATCGGGCAATTTTACATTTCGTTGAGCATATCAGAGCTATCACTCTTCTTTCAAGTGAAATTGAGCAGCATATTAATATTGCGATGGGCAACAAAGACTTATTGCATCTTTTTACCCTTGAAAAAGGCCTTGTATATTACCTCAGTGCTATCAACTCTAATAGCCTTCTGATTGATAAAATTAAAAACAACGCTTCCAAAATAGGATTCACTCCGGAAAATCTCGAGTTTCTCGATGATATTGTGATTGAAAACAACCAATGCCGCGGCCAGGCGGAAATTTATTCACAGGTTCTTGCAAGCCTTATGGACGCTCGCGCCTCTATCATCAGCAATAATCTTAACGTGAGAATTAAGACGCTTACGATTTTGACGATAGCCATTATGCTTCCTACGCTGGTTGTGAGCGTTTTTTCGATGAATGTCAGGATACCGCTTAGCGATTTTCACAATGCCTTTTGGATAATTGTCCTGATTTCTGGAATTCCCCCAATAGCAGTAGGTTTACTCTGGCGAAAAATGAAGTGGTAAGCAGGATTCACGATTATCTTATAAACAATCTTGACAATTAAATTTCAATTACGGTATATATTCACTTTTAGACAGATGATTCAAGTTCAAGCTTTGTTTTGTGACTTGTTATTGAAATTATGGAGTTGTGTGCATGCTGCTTTTCTTTGCGTTCTTAATTGTATTAGCAGTTTTTTCGACTAAAATCAGTGCTAAATTTGGCATTCCTGTACTTCTTGTATTCCTGGCAATTGGTATTATTGTCGGAAGTGACGTACTTAATTTATTCTATTTTAGTGATGCCGTCCTCACAAAAAAAATTGCGGATATACTTCTGATTTTTATACTTTTTGATGGTGGTTTTCGCACAACTAAAAAACAACTCAGGTTAGTATTTGGCCCTGCGTTCACACTTGCCACTTTAGGTGTGGCTGTGACCGCTTTAGTTCTTGGCTTTTTTATACACATTATTACGGATTATGGTTTCATATATTCCATGATGCTTGCGTCAATAATTTCATCTACAGATGCGGCTGCACTTTTCATTATTACCAAACAAAATCCAATCAAAGGACGTCTTGCTAATACGCTGAATGTCGAATCTGCCGCCAACGATCCTATGGCAATTCTATTAACTCTTGCTTTTGTTCGGTTACTAACCGGCAGTTACGGAACTCCATTACATTTTCTTGGGGACTTGCTCTGGCAATTCTCCGGTGGAATGATTATTGGTTTTGTCCTAAGTTATATAACCAGATTCCTTTTTGACCATCTCGAATCCGAAAACAGGGGGTATTATTATGTATTGATAGTAGGTATTATTGTGCTGACCTATGGACTTGCCGACTCAGTCAGTGCTAATGGTATTATTGCAGTTTTTTTTATGGGATACTGGCTTGGCAATTCAGAATTTGCGGCTAAACGCGGAGTAAGCAATTTTTTAGAAGGTATCGCAACATTTG
>CAZMPL010000453.1:0-2462 GCA_964567805.1 uncultured Pirellulales bacterium
GAAACCAGGCGGAATCTTTTCGGGTCGTGCTTGAAATCAAGAGCGGCCTTAATTCCTTCTATCATCATGGTCCCCCCGCTTCCGTTTAAACTTTGTACATAATCAAGACCTTTCTGAACATTCTTTTTAGTTGCAAGTATCGGTTCCGATCCAAGCTGTGAAGCGTTATTTGAAAAACGAATAACCTGAAAACTATCGTCAGGACCAAGTTTCTTCAACGCGCGAGTTATCGCGTCTTTTGCCTTTTCAATTGGTTTGCCACTCATACTGCCCGAGCAATCCAGAACAAAAATCATTTCCATTGGGGCGCGTTTCAAATTTACTAAATCATCCGGCGGGTAAAGCATTAAACTGAAATATCCCCCTCGCTTGTCCTGATGAGTCATGAGAGCGGATTTCACTGTTTTGCCGGCTACTTTATAACGAAGAACAAAATCCTTATTCGGGATAGTATCATTTGCGTTCAACTTAACGGAAAGATTTTCCTCATTGATAGAATTTTGGGTAATCACATGAGTCGGACATTTTATTTCTTCTATTTCTACGCCCGCATTGACATTCACTGCAAGAGAAATATCATGCCCGCTTCGTTCGTTTGGTTTGAGATACTGAACTTCAGTTCTCTGACCAGATATTCCAGTGCTTCCGAATGCGACCGCACCTACTCCATTAGTTGAGCCGGGAGGATTGAATCGCGGGCCGACGACCATCGGGAAAACAAATTCGTACCAGCCGTCAACATAAGCAAGTGTATTGAAATATTTTATGTTTACATCGATTTCCTTACCGGGCTCGATATTTGCAACGCTCTGGGTAAAAATATTTGGTCTTTCCTGTGTAAGCAATGAAGCGACATAGCCTAAATTCTTTGCTTCCTCATAAATTTTTTCAGCTTCTTTTCGTTCACGAATGATTCCACGAATTTTCCTGTCACCAATTATCATAATGAATTCGTTTACAGCCGCGTTTTGAGGTAGAGGAAAAACATATTTAGCTTCAATCTTTTCACTATATGGATTATGGAATTGCTGCGTGACTTCTACGGTAGCTATATAGCCGCAAATGTCACCTTTGACATCGGTATGCTTGAGCGGCAGAGGAACTTCCTTTTCCTGTTTCGGTAATTTCGCAAGCATTGCACCAGAGCCGGGAGTATCCTTATCCGATGGAGTACCTAAAGTTTCACCCTTTGCTATTACCCATATTTCATCAGCAGATCCACTGAGTAATTCAGGATTGTCCTGATATTTAGCCATCAACATTTTCAAGTTATTTCTTGTTGTCACACTATATGATTGCTTTTTTACTTTTTGCAAAGCAGGCACAAATAAGCCAATTAGTAGTATGACTATAGATAATATAATAATTGTTGTGAAAATGAGCTTTGAAGCTTTCATTTTATTCTCCCTTTACAAAAGATATTTCTGCTGATATTTCATTTCCATCTGAATCTGCGGCTATTGTCAAATTAAGCTCATACTGCGGCTCAGTGTCACCGATAACCTGAAGTTGAATTGTCACGACGCGAGTTTTTCCAGTCGGAAGGTTATTACCTGTATTAAACGCGGCGATGATAATTCTGTCTTTCGTAAGAGCCGCGGTATCATAATAAGGAGGTTCCGCAAAAGCCGGATGCTCGCCATTTTCCAAACCTACGATTTTCACCTGGCCTGATTTTGTTTTCAGCTCGAACTGATACGCGGCAAGGGCTTGATTACCCGAATCAATATATACAGGCAAAGAAATAAAGCGCACTTTTGGTTGTTCGGTTTCATACCTCTGGCCGAATTGCTGAGCGAATACAGGAACTATCAGGCACACACTAATCAAAATTACAGTAATAGTTTTCATAATCAGACTCCCTTAATTCAGGCTCACGGCTACGATAGCGATATCATCAACATCGTCTTCGTTAACAAAGCCGTCGCCATTTATATCCCACTTTTTATCTACACTTTTTTCTGATTGAATCAGTTTCGCTAACTTGAACGCGTCGAGAATATCGACTCTGCCGTTATGGTCGAAATCGGTACTTATACTGGCCGCTACTTCCGTTTGAACAGCTTTGTATTTTTTAACTCCAAACTCATCTTTTGATATGTACACAAATAAAATAATCGCCGCCGCGGCCGCTATCGGACCAATCCAACGCAGCATGCGCATGCCGCTTCGTGAGCGAGTTAATTTTTGCGAAGCTTTATTCAGAATCGCTATATCGACTTCCTGCGGAATTTCAAAACGCGGCTTAAAAAGTGAATCCAAATCATTTTTAAGCTTGCCTGAAACCTTCAAGTCGAAATTATCATCAAATTGTTCTTTTTGTTCAGCCATAATTTTCTGCTCCTATATTTCAAGCAAACGAACCCGCTAAAAAGTTCTTGGATTTTTTAATTTTTTTTATTTTATAGTAAGTGTTCACAGAAAAACCGTATTTTTGTCATTGAAATAACGTATAAATGGTT
>CAZMPL010000454.1:0-2460 GCA_964567805.1 uncultured Pirellulales bacterium
CGTCTGCAAATTGAAAATCCAAGTCTCTCTGCGATAGCCCATGTCTGTTCTTTTGCCTCACTGGATGTAGTCATACCGAATTTTGTCGGTAAACCTTTGGTAATTGTTTTCAAGTCGGGTATTCTTGCGAAAGTAGTATATTTCTTTTCCAGGCCGGGTATGTCGATTTCAATTAAAAACGTACCTCTTTTTTGAATGTCGAGATTGAGATAAATATCCGCTCCAGATTGTTCGAGAGTAAAATCCTTTTTGCCTTGTGTTACAATAGTTCCGGCTGTGTCATAAATTATATAGCTGATGGTTTTATTCTCGCCTGTTTGACTGTTGTTTTTGAGTTTGATTTTTATTCGGACTGGTTCATCATAAGTAAACAAATTTCACGGTACATCAGTTTCGATATCGAAAAAGCCGCTATTATCAATAAAACTTGACGTTTCACGAATTTCCCATGGCCAGTCTTTGCCGGTATTGTCTCTGAAACCGGAAATCAGCAGAACAGGATTATTTTTTTTGACCAACTCCAAACCCTTTGGAACAGTAAAAGAAAATATCTGTTGTCCTTTTCCGGGTTGTTTCAGTTTTACCTGGCGGCTCATTTTAGGATAACTTATATGGCCTCGTTTAGTAGTGTATTTACCGTCGGGGGTGTCTATCCAGGGACCAGTACCCCATAAGTATAGAGTAGTTTCTCCCGTGAATTCTGAAGGATCGATGTAATATTCTACCGGAACCTGCCATATCTGGCCGGAAACAAGCTGTTGACCATTATTCGAAGCATCTATATGAATCCAGCTTTTATTGTAATTCAGAGTTTGACCTGTATTTTCAGAGGCAAAAATATTACAGAATGAGGTTGTTATCAATATCGAGAAAATATTTATTATCAGTCTGTTTTTGCACATTTTATATAAGCAATTCAAGAAATTCTTTTTCAATGCCCTGAAATTAAAACAGCGGCTTCCTGGAATTTTCTCTATGAGAGAGAGTTTTGTCAAAATTGTCTTTTCTAAGGACATTAATAATAATTCGACCACCTTTTTCCATAACTTAATTGGTTTCCAAGCAGTTGTAAAATCAATTCCATAATCGAGTTGCTGTACAGGTTTGTGACTGGTCATTCCAGTTGGTTCGTATTATAAACAATTGGCTATATGTTTTTAAATAAGCAATAAAAATATTCTGTTATATCTTCTTGTCAGGTGGAACTTTATAAATAACAAAGAATCTAATTTAGTAAGGCTGTATTTATTTCTTGACAAGGATATTTTTTAGCATTAAAGTCCTATAAAAGAGGTTTATTTGGGGATAATTGAGCTTGTTTTGTTAGTAAAAGTTGTTCTTGAAGAGCCTGATATTAATTCTCTTGACAAAAAGTGTGATTTTTTGTATATTTAACTATAAATGTTATTTCGGAGGTGTATGTGATGAAAACGTTATCTCTCCTTTATTCTCTCGTTTTCTCCCGCATAATGCCTTGTATTGAGCAAAGACCGTGCAAAGATTTGACAAAAAGCTGCTTTGCTGGGGAGGTATGAAATGTGTTATTATTTAGAAACGGAAGAAATGATTAATCGAAATAAATCTTTTTTTATTTCCAGTAAAATTCTTGTTTTACTGGCGATAGCGATATTAATGTTTTCACTTACAGGGACTGTAAGTGCGAAATCTCTATATGTGCTATCAGATATCAGAGCTTATCCAAATATTTTACAGGCGTATGATATCGCATTAAACGGCACTTTAGCTTATCAGGATGAATATTCCATACCACGATATAACAGCGGTGCTACACAATTAACTCTTGATTCGGATTCTGGTTATTTATTTGTAACTTATGTTGGTTGGACAAAAATTGTAATTATTAATACAAAAACCATGGTTCCTGTTCAAGAAATGGAATATCCACAGGGAGCATATGCAGGTCTTGAAGGTATTGCTTATAATCATAAAAAGAAGCAGCTTTATTGCGTGGATAGGGGAAGAAGTAAACTTTGGGTTTATAATTGGGATTCTGCCCAGGTAAAATTAACTCCAGTAGATGGATCTCCTTTTAAATTGCAAAATGCTTCAGCTTATGGAATAGCAATTGATGAAAAAAATCAACTGCTTTATGTCGCCAATTCTACTAATAAAATATATGCTTACAGCACTGCAAACTGGATGCTTAAACGAACAATTTCTCTTAACTATACGGCTTTATGTGTCGCAGTCGATGCTGCGAATAGTTACCTCTATGCCGGCGGTGGATATGTCGGAAACCAGTATCTGACTCAGTATAACCTTAAAACTGATATAGAGTTAGATACTAAAGTAGAATCGGATATGAACATAGGTGTAATGGGTGTAGCAGTTGATCCGAATACAAGTAAAGTATATTGTACTACCGGGCATGAATACCTTTTTGGCGGCGATAATATTCGCATATACGATAAACTCCTTCATCCGATTTCGTGTGTAAAA
>CAZMPL010000455.1:0-2424 GCA_964567805.1 uncultured Pirellulales bacterium
AGACATCAGGATTATAAGCACCAATCCCGATGACCCGGCAATTGTCGCTCAGACAATTATTAATACTTCCTCTGGCCGCGCGTTTACTATTAGTGACAACGCGACTTTTAAAACAGTTATTGATGGCATTACCATTAACGGCGGCGGAATATATATCGGTACTAACGCAAATCCGATACTTGCAAATTTAGTAATTAATAACGCAATTGTTTCCAATGAAAATGGCGGTGCGATATACGTAGGAACAAACAGCAATCCTTCTATGTCAAATATTGAGATTAATAATTGCAGAGCCACAAACGGAGGCGGTATCTATATCAACCAGGGCGCCAATCCGAAATTGTCAGACATTCAAATAACAGGCTGCCAGGCTTCGGGTGGCAATGCAGGCGGTATATATATGTCCTCACCTGCAAATAAAACATATGATAAGTTAATTATCAGTAACTGCACTGCAAGCGGTTCCGGCGGTGCTATATATTGCAGCACAGGAACTTCTCCGACATTCCAGGAATGCGATTTTAGCAACAATAGTGCTTCTTCCGGCGGTGGTATTTACTATGCATCATCAAGCGCTGTTAAACTTAAAAATTGCACCCTTAAAGGAAACAATGCTCAGAACGGTGCTGGAATTTATGTTAGCAGCAATGATACATCAATACTGAATAGCTGCTCGATTAACAGCAATACTGCATCATCATCGGGTGGTGCCATTCATTACAGTTCAGAATGTATCTCTGAAGTTAATGATTGTAACTTCTTTGATAACACGGCAACCTCTCTGGGAGGTGCTATCAATTACTCTCAGAATTGCACAATTAATGTATATGAAAGCGAATTCCTGAATAATAAGGCTAACAAAGGCGGCAGCATTTACTTTAACTCCGATAGCTTCGGCACGCTCAGCAACTGTATTCTTAACAACAATAAAGCAGACAGTGACGGTGGTGCCATCTACTTAATTGACTCTAATGACGTTAAAATCGAAAAATGTGATATTTCGTCAAACAAATCAGTTCGCGGCGGCGGAATATTCTCTATGGATTCGACGGATTCCATAATAACAGGCTGTATATTAACCGATAATGATGTAAACAAGGTTGTAGTTGTTACAGCGACACATTATTTCATTCCTGATCCGGAATGGGTGCCAGATCCGAACGATCCGAACGCGACAGCTCCGATTGTCGAGATTTCTCCGAGCGATCCGAACTTTGATCCGACAGATCCTAACATGACTACAACACAGGACACGGAAAAGAGAGGAACAGCACTTGGCGGCGCTATATGGTCTTACTACGGTCCGACAACCATTACAAATTGCCAGATTAGAAACAATGGTTCAGAGGTATCCGGTGGTGGTATTTACCTGTCTGGTAATGAATACCAGAGAACTCTCCTTCAAAATTGTCTTATTGTGAACAACACGGCATCTCGTGACGGAGGCGGTATATCCAATAACTGGCGAAACAAGCTTACGGTTTCAAACTGTACAATTTCCCAAAACAATGCTTATGGAGACTCTGGTGCCGGTGGTGGTATTTTCAGCTCATATGAAAGCGATACGAAGATTATCAACAGTATTATCTGGGGCAATTCAGCCGGCTTTGACGGTTCCCAGGTTTCGTTAGGCAGCGGTGATCCGGCATACCCGATTCCCGCAAATATGGAAATAACATATAGTGACATCGAACCTATGCCCGAAGTTATTCCAGGACCGAACAAACTCGATATTGTCTTTATTGTCGATACAACTGGAAGTATGGGTACTTATATTAACGCGATGAAAGACGCGGCAAAGGAAATAACGGGTTTGATAGCATCTTCTATCCCGGACTTCAGAATCGCTGTTATAGAATATCAGGATTTCAATGATCCGAACTTTAGTTATGGCGCTTCTACTGATGCTCCATACATTGACCGTTCGACATTTACAAATAATCTCAGTAAGGCAATAAAGGGAATAAATGATATAGGATCCGGCAGTGGTGCTGATGGTCCTGAATCTAATCTCGCTGTAATAATGCATGCTATAAATCATAGCAAACTGATGGAGGACATGAATAATGTGCTTCATGGTGCGGCTCCAAATGATAAAGGACCTGGCAATTGGCGAAAAGGCGATGATGTAGAACGAGCTATAGTTTTAATGACAGACGCTGTTCCACATACACCGACCGAGCCGTTTACTGGATATACAAACCAGACCATCATTGATGCGGCTACAAACCCAGCGGCTCCAATTAAAATATTTGGAATTTGGAATGGTACTTATGCTGACGCTCAAGAGGCTTTAAAAGTACTTTCTGATGCAACTGGAGGCTCTACAATACCTGCTTCTACAAGCAGTGAAGTCGCAGCTGCTTTCACTGAGGTTATTAATTTGATAGCAAGAGTTGCTCCTATGATTCAGGTTGAGCCTGG
>CAZMPL010000456.1:0-2382 GCA_964567805.1 uncultured Pirellulales bacterium
CGTACAGACACTAATGTGACTGCAAATATTAATATAACAGCGAACTTTGCAACAATGGCTGAGCAGCCGTCTGTGGAGACTCTGTCTGCAGGCGATATAAAGCACAATTCGGCTACACTGTTGGGCATAATCCTTGATGATGGCGGCGAGTCTTGCAGTTATAGTTTTTCTTATTGGAAAGATGGAGAGCAGGAAAACAAAAAAACAACGGTTTGGCAAGGTGATGTTTATGAAGGCAAAACGTTCAGCACTGAAATTTCTGACTTGGAGCCTAATTCAGTATATCTGTTTTATGCACGAATAGTTAATTCTGCAGGAATGACTAATGGCAACAATTTTAGTTTTAAGACGTATCCAGATCCGAATGCTCCACCGGCTGCATTTGAACCGAATGAGTCAAATACACTATTTATTCAGAATTTTGTAGAAACATTTTTCACAGATCCAAACAAGCCGCATGACAATCAGGGATTTATGACATATGTTGAAAAATCAGGAAATTACAATGGGATAGATTTTAATGATGTTCTTTATTCTGTTCCTGAATTAAAGTCATCGAAGATTGTTTCTTTAATACCTGTATTGAATTTACAGAGCCAGATTATAGATTTCAATGAATTATCCAAAGACGCAAGACCTGTTAACTCGCAGGATTCTTTGCTCGAGCTGAGTATTTACAGCCCTAAGCTGAATGACCCAAATATCAGTTCTAAAAACAGCTTGAAATTCTGGCTTGCTAAAAATGCCTTTAAGGGAAAGATCATTACAATTCAGAAAGTGTCATCTGATCCGAATATTATATATCCTGTTTGGGATGTGAACGAGATAATTACCAAGAACTATAGAAATATGCCTTTGAATAATTTGGTAAATAAAAAGCTGAATGTTCCTTATGCATGGTTTACTTTATCAACAAACAGGTATGTAGCTGATGTAGATGATAATGGAATAGTTGATTTGGATGATTATTCACTTTTATTGGAAGATTTAGGAAGAGATGGGATATTTAGAACTGATATTGCGAGTAACAAGAATAACTCAATAGTTTTTGGAATTCCTGATGGAAAAGTTGATGAAACTGATAAAAAAGCCTTTATAACTGAATACAACAAGAAACATCCTGATGATCCGATATCCGATTATTCTGAAGATATATTTGAGGATTTTGAAAGCGGCGAAATAAAGGACCCTTTTATTACTTCAGGAAATAAGCCATGGATAATAAGTGATGATTCTTATAAAGGCAACTACAGCGTAAAGTCTGGAGACATAAGTCATATCCAAAGCTCTATTCTGGAAGCGACTATAGATATCCCTGAAGGAAATATCAGTTTTTATAGAAAAGTCTCTTGTGAACAAGGATTTTATGATAAATTAATATTTTATATTGATGATGTAGTAACAGATGCGTGGTCCGGACTTTTAGACTGGGAACAAGTGTCATATCAAGTTACTCCGGGAACTCATACTCTAAAATGGGAATACAAAAAGGATGATTCAACATCGGAAGGAAAAGATGCGGCCTGGATTGATGAAATAACTATTAAATGAGATAGACTTTTTGACAGGATAACAGGATTTACAATGATAAATATCCTGTTCATCTTGTTAATCCTGTCTGAAGATTGAAACTGGTGTTTTAAAATGGATTCCTGCCTGCGCGGGAATAACAGAGCCGTAGTAGAGAATCCGACTTCGTCCTGGGGACTACGCCGCGACAAGAAATCTGTGAAATCAGTGTCTAAAAACAGTGTTAATCTGTGTCTCCAGTTTTATTCTACGACAATTTCGACAACGACTACAGAATAGCTTTCCATTTTTATTGCTAAATCTTTGCTGTATGGTATTTCGGTCACTGTAGTTTTTATTCTGTTCGGTTCTTCCATTAAAGGAGCGTCGAAAAGTCCTGTACTCAAACTGTAAACCTTCACATTTGCTTTTTCCGATATATTTTTTCCCTGCAATCTAACAAGCAGAGTATTACTGAAGTTTACATAATTGACCGCTTTAACAACAATACGTTTGCCGTCTTCGGTTCCTGTCGCAATAGCGTCAACTGTGCCGGGTCTCCAGTCTTCCGGTTTCATTTGTGAAATTTCATCGAAGAATTGCGAGCGATTTCTGATGTCTTTAAATGTCCCTGTACTCGACGCGAAATGCTTCGGCGCGAAGTGGTCACGGAAAAGTTTTTCCACAACATAACCTGAACCCGGGAACCATGAAACATGGTCATGATAAATGAACGCTCTCCATTCGGGATTATCAGTCGTATTTCTCATAAGCAGCGCGGGACATGTCATTTCAAGTTCGGGACTCAATTTTTCATAAGCAATCAAACTGCCCGCCGTGTGCATGCCGGAGCGCCAGTCATAAGTCCGGCAG
>CAZMPL010000457.1:0-2379 GCA_964567805.1 uncultured Pirellulales bacterium
TTATATTCCAAGATGGAACGGTTCGGCACTTGAAAAAGGAACTATTTATGATGATAAAGGTAAAATCGGCATCGGAAAAGACAATCCGAGCTATGCTCTTGACGTAGTTGGTACCATTAAAGCAGAAGATGATTCTCATTATGGGATTTATGGCAAAAGCATTTCCGGTCACGGTGTATATGGTAACAGCTACTCCAATGATGGTGTGCATGGGGAAAGCTATTCTGCTGATGGAGTATATGGTTATAGTGCTACCGGCAAAGCCATCAATGCTTATACCGATTCCGGCTTTGCCGGATACTTTAATGGTTCAAAGAGTTATTTCTCGGGAAATGTGGGGATCGGGACGGAAAATCCAACTCATAAACTTGAAGTCGTAGGTACGATATATGGCGGGAGTTCTTCGGTATATTATGGAGTATATGGTATTACCTCTTCTGGGCACGGAGTATATGGTAAAAGTGATTCCTTGAGTGGTGTAACTGGCATAGGCAATTCCGGCGATGGCATAACTGGAGTGAGCACTTCCGGTTACGCTGGATACTTTAGAGGTCCGAAGAATTACTTTTCAGACAATGTCGGGATTGGAACACTAAGTCCTGGCTATAAACTTCAGGTGGATGGCGACATATGTCCAAATTCGCATAAAGGAGGCGATCTTGGCAAGGATGGACTGGCATGGGACGACATTTATTATGACGACCTGCATAACCAGGGAGCGGCCGCGTTTACCGACAGAATTATCACAGATGAAATTCTCAAACATCCGCCAATGGCGAAGAAGCCCGGAATGTTTGACTACAAGACGGAAAAAGGTCTTGAGGAGCTTGATCCGTCTTCTCTGCCTAAGGATCTCCACGATGATTTCGACCTCCTGACGGATGAAATGACAACCTATAATTACAAGGCAAATTATGAGCAGCAGGTACAGATACAAAAACTTCAGGATGAAAATGAGTCTTTGAAACAAAGACTTGAGAAATTGGAAAGAACAATAGAGCAGCTTAGTTTTGAAGTTATGAAGAAATAGTAATAATGGTGTAGGAAATGTTCTTGGAAAACGTTGACATCAAGTATTGTAAAGTGTAATATAAAGGAACAGCAAAGGACAGTAAAGGGTGTCAGGACTTTTTACTGGTTCGTCCATATTCTTTTAATAAATGGTGACTGTCCCGGTATATATCCTAAGGAATGAAAATAATAACGGAGTATTAAAAGTTCGATAAAGGTGGATATGCAAATGGCAACAAAAGCAGAATCGGAAATACAGTATTGGCGAAATGTAAAGAATAACGCAAAAAACAATGTTCTCTCTCACAGGCATTATGAACATTTTTACACTGCATATTTTAACTTGAACAAGTCATTTTACAAAGACAAAAGAATTCTTGATATAGGCTGCGGACCGAGAGGCTCACTTGAATGGGCCGACAATACTTTGCAGCGAGTAGGGCTTGACCCTCTGGCCAAGTCATACAGGGAGCTTGGAATTGAAAATCACATGATGCTTTATGTAGCAAGCGGAGCAGAAAATATACCTTTTCCAGATGAGTACTTCGATATCGTGACATCTTTTAACTCACTGGATCATGTGGATAATATCGACAAAAGCATCAATGAAATAATCCGTGTAACAAAAACCGGGGGATTATTCCTTCTTATTACCGATGTTAATCATCAGCCAACCGCAACCGAACCAATCAGTTTCTCATGGGATATCCTGGAGAAGTTCCAGCCTCAAATGCGTGTTTTTGAAAAATATCACTACGAAAAATCTCAAAACGGAATATACCAGAGTATCACGGCCGGCATTGCTTATGACCATTCAAATCCGCAACAGCGATATGGTGTGCTTTCCGCAAAAATGCAAAAAAACTATTAAATTTTAGGGACAAGTAAAGAGTGTCAGGACCCTTTTTTTTCTCTTGTATTTTCATAATTTGCCGGTGTGTTAAAATCCCATAATTTAAAATTAATAAAGTCAGAAGTAAGCCAAAGATTATCTATTATCTTTTTCCCACCATATTGCTTTTCTACATAGTCATCAGAATATGCAATAATTCCACAATGACTCATTCCACCAAGAAATTCGATAGAAATATATTGATCATAAACAGTCAAATAAACAGGATCAAGCTTACGAATTTCAGATGGAAATTTATCTACTTCAGGGCTTTTATCAATCCATGTAAAGATATATTCACCTCTATAACCATCTTTTATAAGCTGCCTGCATTCTTCAAGAAAAACATGGTGATTAGTATGATAAATAAATTTATTGAGTCGAGACTTTAGTGTTATCATTCTATACAGATCAGCACCTAAAAAGGTCACCAGAGGAGCTATAAATATCCCAATAGCCAAAAAGAGAAGAACAGC
>CAZMPL010000458.1:0-2377 GCA_964567805.1 uncultured Pirellulales bacterium
TCCGGCGGGTATGGATAAGAAGCTTTTGCCGTATCATCCTGAAAAATTCTCGCATTAACAAAAGACAAATCAAAGCCCGGAGAGTTTCCTCTTAAATCTATTCCGACAACTTTAACTGCGCGAGGTTCGAACGGAAGTACCAGTCCTGCAATATCAAATCCAAGTATAGTCGGTAAATGTACGTCTTCATTCGGTACTTCAGTAAAAGCAAGCAAATATTCCTGTTCTCCTCCATCAGTCAGGAAAATCAAAGCTTGTTCGCCAACCGGGTCCATTTCTGAAATGAAAATATCAAGCCCCGGTCCATCATAAATTACGCCGCGAAATAATAATTCAATCCAGCTATCTGTAGGTATAGTTACTGCTGATTCTTCGACGGAAGGCGGGGGTCCGACAAGATATTTGTTCGGATCAACTGTTACCGGAATATTTCCGTATAGATCGATACCTGTCCAGCAGTCAGAAAGTGAATTATATGAGTCTATTAAGTAGTAGGGATATTCAAATTCATCTGCTTGTAAAGGTTTATTAATATTAAATATGATAACAAGTACAGCAAACATTGCTGCACAAAAAATATTCTTCATTACTTCTCCATCCCGGCGAATATAAAGTAAGTAAAGTATTTCCTTGAAATAGTCCCATAATTTTATATATTATAACATTTAAAGAAGTTGAATTCAAGAAAAAACGCCTAAGTATATTAGTGGTAAGTAGTTATAGGTTTGTGTAGCAGGGGGAATGGTATTGAAAGTGATGTGTTGTTAATTTTTGTGGAATTGTTTTTGTGTAATAATAAACATGGGAATTTTTTTTTAAGAAAGAGGTCTTGAGAATGTCTAACGTTTCAGTAAGTCCTACAGGAGAAAAATTTGAAATACCAAAACAGGAACAATACTCCGCAGAGTACAGCCGGGTAGAATCACTTGTTGAATCCGCTCGCCGTGAGGGTAAGGAAATCGTCGTTGTAATGGGAGTCGGTTTCGTTGGTGCGGTTATGGCTGCAATTGTCGCCGATACCGTCGATAAAAAAACAGGCAAGCCGTCAAAATTTGTTATAGGCTGCCAGCGGCCAAGTGCAAGAAGCTATTGGAAGATTCCGTTACTTAACCAGGGTGTTTCTCCTGTAAAAGCAGAAGACCCTGAAGTGGAACAAATGATTTCACGTTGCGTTCTTGAAAAGAAAACACTTGTCGCGACTTATAACAGTGATTGTCTTAAGCTCGCTGATTGTGTCGTTGTTGATGTACAATGCGATTACACGAAAAATGACCTCGGAAATATGAGGACGGGCAAAGCTGAAATGGCCGCTCTTGAAGCGACTATAAAGACTATCGGAGAAAAAGTCCAACCCGATTGCCTGACGCTTATCGAAACTACAGTTGCTCCCGGTACAACTGAATTTGTGGCGTGGCCTATTATGAAAAAAGCTTTTTCCCAAAGGAATATTACAACTGAACCTCTTCTTGCTCATAGTTTCGAACGTGTCATGCCCGGCAAACATTATGTATCTTCTATAAGAGATTTCTGGCGTGTCTGCTCGGGATGTAATGAGCAGGCGAGAAACCGCGTAGAAAAATTCCTCAGGGAAGTTCTCAATACCGAAGAATTTCCTCTTACAGTTATGGATAGACCAATCGAATCAGAAACAACAAAGATTGTCGAAAATTCATATCGCGCAGTGACATTAGCATTTCTTGACGAGTGGAGCCTCTTCGCCGAAAGAAACGGCGTTGACCTGACGAAAGTCATCAAAGCGATAAAAATACGACCTACGCATAGCAATATAATTTTCCCCGGTCCCGGTATCGGCGGCTATTGTCTCCCCAAAGACGGCGGCCTGGGTTACTGGGCATACAAACATATACTCGGATTTGAAGATGACATTTTCAAAATTACTCCGACCGCGATAGACATTAACGATACAAGAAGTCTGCACGCAGCTACGTTAACAAGAGACTCGCTTAGAAATATGGGCCTTCAGGTCGCCGGAGCGTCTATCCTCATCTGCGGCGGAAGCTATCGTCAGGATGTTGGTGACACTCGTTACAGCGGCTCAGAGTTAATTGTTCGCAAATTGACGGAAATGGGCGCTGATATGCGAGTACATGATCCGTATCTTGAGCATTGGTACGAGCTTGAAAGTCAGGACGATTATCCTGCACCGGGACATTCGCTCGCGAGATTTTTCCGTAACCAGGAGAATCTTGTAAATATTCAGGTTCAAAGTGACCTTCAAAAAGCAATAGCCGGAGTTAAAGCTCTCATCTTAGCCGTGCCGCATAGTCCTTACCTTGAACTGAATCCGGAAGAAATCGTCGAATGGGCAGGCGGTCCAATAGCCGTAATTGATTGTTTCGGAATTTTAGACGATGAA
>CAZMPL010000459.1:0-366 GCA_964567805.1 uncultured Pirellulales bacterium
CGGGAATTCAAGTTATTGTGGGTGTCAGCGGAACTGTCCGCAGTGCCGTTGAGCAATTCAATGCAGGTGCTTTCTCCTTCACTTCAGGACCAAATGTTGCCAGTCACTTTGGTATTGGCGCGGCACCTGTAGATGCAGGTTTGGGAAAGGATTTTAGTATGGGAAATAGAGGTGGTATGGGTATGGGTGGCGGACGCGGCATGGGCAAAGGTATGGGCGGCGGACGCGGCATGGGTCGTGGTATGGGAATGGGAATGCGTGGAGCTATGCCAGACTTACCAACAAATCCGGGTGTTTTTCAGACACCAAATCTACCTGCCGGAGGTCAATCGGCTGGGACTGGACGTGACTGACGCCTGGGTAACC
>CAZMPL010000459.1:376-2369 GCA_964567805.1 uncultured Pirellulales bacterium
GAGGTCAATCGGAATTAGACCAATTGAAACAGCAGGCCGATATTTTGCAAAAACAGAAAAAGGACATTGATAAAAGGATATCTAATGCACAAAACATCAATAAAGCCGCTGCTTTTGTACAATCTGAAAAATGCACCGGCTGTGGAATCTGTGTTAGTGTTTGTTTACACGATGCTATTAGTATAGGCAGATATGCTGTTGTCGATCCCAGACTTTGCATAGCTTGTGCAGCCTGTGTTTCTGAATGCCCGAATGGTGCTATCATAATTATACAGCAGACTATCAGTAATTAATGAAAATGACCCGGACAGGTAAATATATTAACACAATTCTATTCATGAAGGAGTATTAAATGGAACGCTTTATGCTCAAATCCAAAATACACGGTGCTACTTTAACCGGCACGGAACTGGATTATGAAGGAAGTATAACCATCGACCGGAACCTTCTTGAAAAAGCTGATATATTACCGGGTGAGCAGGTTCATGTACTGAATATAAACAATGGCCAGCGTTTTATTACTTATACCATTGCAGCACCGAAAGGTTCGGGAACAATTCTTTTGAACGGTCCGGCAGCCAGATTGGGAACAATCGGCGATAAAGTCATAATCATATCTTACTGTCAGGTAGCATCTGAAAAAGTAAAAGATCTGCAAATAAAGAAAGTTTTTGTAAATGATAAAAACAGACTTAAGGAGTTGAAAGATGGAAACAATACTTGATGCCGGAGATGTCATTATAGGATTTCATCCGGCCGGTTACAGGATAGACAAAACGGCTTCACCGATGAACAGGTACACAAAATGGGATATTTTGCAAGGTAATAACTGGTGCAATCCTAAACCGGTCTGTTTTGATTCTTTGCCTGAGAAGGGATGGTTAGCCGTAGATAAATTTGACTGGAATAATTTCAATGTAAATGAGGAATAATGTTTATGGCAGTCATAAACAAAAAAAACGACATAAGTAAAATAATCAAAAACCCTTTGAATCTTGAAATATATCCAGGCAGTCAAGTACTGCGTCAAGTGGCAGACTCTGTGGAGGTTTTTGATAGTGACTTACTTTTTCTTGCGAGTCAGATGTCAGATTTTATGAGAAAGCACGGCGGTATTGGTCTAGCGGCACCGCAAATCGGTCTTTTAAGACGTATTATAGTAATCGGATATGGTAACGAGAGTTTTTGTGTTGTTAATCCGAAGATAACTCTGGTTTTTGATTGGGAATGGATGAAGGAAGGATGTCTTAGTTTACCGGGAAAAATTGTCAATATCAAACGGCATAAAAATGTCGAAGTGCAGGGATTTGATATTACAGGTAAATCCGTAAGCATTCCGGCATCGGGTCTTTTGGCAAGAGTATTTCAACATGAAATAGAACATCTTAACGGTACAATGATATGTGATTATGAGATTCCGAAGCAGATAGGATGATTAAATACAAAATAGAGACCAAATACAACGACTGCAAATAATATAAAACAAGGGTAAAAACATGAATACTTTTATCTGGATAATGGGCTTTGCTTTGCTCTCACTAATAGTCAATAGTGTAGGGATTATAGCTATCTTTAAACATAGACAATGGGCTGAAAAAGCGAAGAACTTAGTTATGTGCTTTGCCGCGGGGGTTTTAATATCGAGTGCATTGACTCTGGCATTGCCCAAATCAATAAAATACAACTTTAACGCCGGATTTGTTGCTTTATTCGGATTTTTATTCATGTATTTCTCAAATGAACTGATAAGAATTTTTACAAGAGAAAAAGAACTTGCATTTGGCTTAACAGCGGCGGAGGGCATCGGAATTCACTCTTTGGTTGATGGAATAATTTATACGGTCACTTTCAATGTTTCCATTGTGATGGGCTTTCTTGCGGCTTCTGGTTTGGTAATACATGAATTTGCTGAAGGAATTATAACTTATCTTATTTTATTAAAAGGCGGTGTAAGCAAAAAGATAGCAGGTCTTTATGCATTCATGATTTCAGG
>CAZMPL010000460.1:0-2362 GCA_964567805.1 uncultured Pirellulales bacterium
CAAAGTGTCTGTGACGTAAAATTCACTGTATGATATTTGCCAAAGCAGGAAATTACTTACTCGCATTTCACTTGCCGTTCGTATGAGCAGGTCAGGATCGTTCAGTTTGGCGGTATAAAGATTGTTGCTTATCAGTTTTTCGTTAATATCATCAAGCTGAATTTTACCGTCTTTATAATCCTGTGCAATTTGTTTCGTCGCATCTACAATTTCGGCTCTTCCGGCGTAGTTCAATGCGAGTGCGAGAATCATTCCTGTATTGGACGCGGTCATTTCCATCGTCTCTAATAATTCCTTGCGAACAGATGCAGGTAAAGTCGCCATTCTGCCGAGATGAATCAGCTTTACGTTGTTTTTCATCAGGATATTGCGAATTCCGACGAGATACTGCACATAAAGGTGCATCAGCCCGTCAATTTCCTCTTTCGGTCTTTTCCAGTTTTCTATGCTGAAAGAATACAGGGTAAGAACCTCGATACCCAACGCTACACAATCCAGAGCAATAGTTTCGACAACCTGGCCGCCTTTGTTGTGTCCTTCGACTCGCGGCATACCCTGACGCTGAGCCCATCGCCCGTTACCATCCATGATAATTGCGATATGACGCGGCATCTGGTCCGGGCTTATGCCAAGACGTTCGGCCGTTTTTTCCATTTTTTCTTCGAGGTCTTTGTTCATAAGTACCTTCTATCTGTATATTGTCTGGCTTCGTTTTGGTCCTACGCCAATCATTTTTATTGGTTTACCGATGAGTTCTTCGACTTTGTAAATATATTTCTTTGCGTTTTCAGGCAACTCTTCGAAAGTCTCTACTTCTGTGATTTCTTCGTTCCAGCCCGGTACAGTTTCATAAATTGGCTTTGCTTTTTCAAGTCTTTTAAGATTGGACGGGAAGAAAGTTGTTTTTTTGCCGTCAATATCATATGCCTTGCAGATTTTTAATTCTTTCAATCCTGCCAATGTGTCGAGGTGCAGCAGGGCGATTGAATCGATTCCACCGATTGTGATTGAGTATGAAACAACAACCGCGTCGAACCAGCCGCATCTTCTTGGGCGTCCGGTTGTTGTGCCGTATTCATGACCTCTGTCACGTATATACTGGCCGGTATCGTTATCCTGTTCGGATGGGAAAGGACCTGCGCCGACTCTTGTTGTGTATGCTTTTACAACTCCGATGAATTCATCGACGTATTTTGCCGGAACGCCGCTGCCCGCGGCCATGCCGAGCGAACTTGAATTGGAACTTGTCACAAACGGGAAAGTACCATGATCAAGGTCGAGAAGAGAACCTTGTGCTCCTTCGAAAAGTATCGATTTCTTCTTCGCTATGGATTTGTGCAGAAATTCGGTCGTATCAGTAATAAAAGGTGAAAGTTTTTCGGAATATACTTTGCATTTTTCGTAAATCTCGTCTGCGTTCATTGGTTCGGCATTATAAATCGCGCCGAAAAACTTGTTTTTATAATCTACGATTTTTTGCAGTTTGGCTTTGAAATTTTCCATATCGAGAAAATCAGCCATACGAACCGCGAAGCTCCTGCCTACTTTATCAGCATAACAGGGACCGATTCCGCGAATTGTCGTACCGATTTTGTTTTTGCCGAGAGCTTCTTCTCTCAACGAATCTTCTTTTTTGTGATAATCCAGAACGACGTGGGTATTTTCACTGATTAACAGCCTTTTTTTAAGGTTAATGTTTTCCTTTTCAAGTTTTTCGATTTCAGTAATAATAACTTCCGGGTCGAGTACGACTCCGTTTGTTATAACGCATTTGACATCAGGTCTGATTGAGCCGCTCGGCAGCAGATGCAGCGCGAATTTATTGTTTCCAACAACGACAGTATGTCCGGCGTTTGCTCCGCCGCTGTAACGCACGACTATATCGCTCTTTTCAGCGAGAACATCGACTATTTTGCCTTTACCTTCGTCACCCCATTGTAATCCGACGATACATTTATTCATTTTTCTTCCTTAAATTGGCACTTCATTTCCAAGTGTTAAGTGAATGATATTCTTAGATTTTGCTAAATTATTCAAGAAATTTTTTCCACGAGATGATTCAAAATATTTTCCAGGTTATCGTAGGTTCTATCACTTATTTTGCAATCGGCTGTGTTCCCGTTTTCGTTTTTATATGTTACAACAAAAAAACCTTTCTTTTCAAACCATGTCTTATTGATTTTTTCGATGGAATCGTAAGCAATTTTTTTCTTATCATTTATTACAAGCTCGGTTTCGCCCGCAACAAGTTTCCTTCCTTTTATCATGTAAAAATAAATTCCGCAGAGCAAAGCTCCAGCCAGGAAAAAAGGAGGTGATTTCTGATTGAACATCAATGTTGTATTGGGTTTGCCTTCTTCGG
>CAZMPL010000461.1:0-2336 GCA_964567805.1 uncultured Pirellulales bacterium
GGTTCTGAATAATACTGTACCGAATAATACTGCTCCGAAGATTCAAATTAAATCATTGAGCTATGACTTTGGCAAAATTGCTATTGGTTCGAGCAACAATATTTGCGAATTTGTATTTACAAATGTAGGAAATGCAAATCTTGTAATTTCAGAACCAAAATCTACCTGCGATTGTACTATCGTTAAGCTGGAAGGTAATAAACTCGAATATGCGCCGGGTGAAAGCGGCAGGATATTGGCAGGTTATACTGACACTCAGGTTGGTCAGGTCATAAAACATATTTATTTTGGCAGTAATGATCCTGAGAATCCCCAGGTTGAGCTTGCAATAACAGCAAATGTTGCCTCACCGGTTGATTATGAACCAAAAAGCCTGGCTCTTTCTCTAATCGGAGCTAACGGTGATTGTCCTGATATTGTAGTTAAAAGCCTGGATAATAAGCCTTTCTCAATTACCGGTTTCGAATCTAATGGAAATTGCATTAACGTCAAATTTAATCCCAATGAAAAATCAACACAATTTGTTCTAAAGCCTACGGTAAATATGGATGCTCTCGAAATGCTGCAGGAGGGTAAATTCAATATAAAACTTTCTCATCCTGATTGTGAGGTTGTTAGCGGTACGTTTTATGCTCCTCCAAGATTTTCTATCAGTCCGCAAAGGCTTTTACTTAGTAATGTTGATCCTTCGAAAACAATTGTTAAGACAATAAATGTAACGAGTAACTATGGTGAGGAATTTAATCTTAACGCAGCTATCTCAAATCGTACTATATTAAATATACGTGATACTCAGAAAATACGTAATGGATACCAGCTTACAGTTGAAGTTAATCCGCCGGCCTCAAAAGGTGAAGCTAAAATGTTTTCTGAAGATATAAATTTATCGATACCAGGTTTTGCTCCTTTTACCGTTCAATGTAATGGATATTATCCAGGTGCTCCCACTCCAGTGTTAACAGAAAAAGGTCCGTGCAAAACATGCGGCCCGGTAAGACTTGACAAGCCGAGTATGAGTAAAAATCCGAGATAGAATGTGCAAAGTTCGCATGTAATTATCTAATGTGTTCATAAAAATTTGTTACTATTTGAAAATAAATGAATCTGAACTTATTGAATGATAAGTTCAGATTTTTTATTATATATGCACATTAGGAAGATTCTTTTGCCCATTTTGTCCCTAAAAATTATATTTCGAGTGTTTTTTTATTATTCAGAAAGAAGATTGTTCATTTAATACAAAACTTTATTATTACACAAATATCCTGCTGTAAGTTTTTTCTTGTAATTTTCATTTTCATCGATTATTTTGAAGAAAATCAGAAATTATTATGGTTTGTATAATTTCAGACCATACATCAAGATTAAATTTTCTACAGGAGCAAAACAATGTTCTTAAACGCAGCAGCCCCAAAAATAAAAGAAACAATTTTTAATCAGTTTCATCTAATTTCGAAAAGTAAAATTGTTATTGCATTTTTATTACTTTTCATTGCGTCACAAACAGTTCTTGGTATAGATTTCGAATCGTATATTTCCGAGCAAAAACAGGATGGCGCAATTACATTGGTCGCCGCAGGCAAAGCTGCACCTTTATATATAAGCAGTCAGGACTGGCCGGGTGTCATTCGTGCACTGGGTGACCTGCAAAGCGATATTAAGAAAGTTGCCGGCATTGAACCCGTAATTTCCAAAGACGCGGTACCTAACGCGAAAGAAGTTGTGATTGTCGGTACTCTTGGAAAAAGTCCGATTATCGACCAGCTTGCAAGTGAAAATAAAATAAATGTTTCCGATGTCAAGGGACAATGGGAAACATTCATTGTTCAGGTGGTTGAAAAGCCGCTCCCTGGAGTGGATCGTGCACTTGTAATCGCAGGAAGTGACAAACGCGGCACAATTTATGGCATCTATGACTTATCAGAAGACATCGGAATATCTCCGATACATTTCTGGGGTGATTCGCAGCCCAAAAAGAAAGAAGCACTGTACGTTTTACCCGGCAGAAATAAGCAGGGGCCGCCTTCGGTAAAGTACAGAGGTATTTTTATTAACGATGAAGCACCGGATTTGAGCAACTGGGTCAGAGAAAATTTCGGTACTGTCCCGCAATCACAGGATCCTCCAATTCCTGGTAATGTTACAAATTACAGCAGTGAGTTTTATAAAACTGTTTTCGAGATGATACTTCGTATGAAGGGTAATTATCTCTGGCCGGCAATGTGGAACAACGCGTTCAATGAGGATGATCCATTAAATCCAAAACTTGCCGATGAGTACGGTATAGTAATGGGAACATCCCATCAGGAGCCGATGATACGCGCCCAAAAAGAATG
>CAZMPL010000462.1:0-2321 GCA_964567805.1 uncultured Pirellulales bacterium
GCCAGTCCGATGTCCCGGAAGTAACCGAATTAACCTGGCTGCTTTCCTGCATCACACCGATGGGGCTTCTCCAGCGTTGTACAAGTTATAAGGATAAAGTCGCGCAGGGCCTAAGTGCCAATCACGGCCTTTTCGCGTATCCAGTCCTTCAGGCGGCTGATATTCTCATTTTCAATAGCAATCTCGTTCCCGTCGGAGCGGACCAGAAACAGCACATAGAAGTGACACGTGATATTGCGGGTTATTTCAACAATACCTACGGCGAAACTTTCGTGCTTCCTGATGAACACATCATAGAATCCGTAGCCGTAGTTCCTGGTCTTGACGGCCGGAAGATGAGCAAAAGTTACGGCAATACAATAGAGATTTTCGAATCGCCTAATGCTCTCAAGAAAAAAGTTATGAGAATCGTTACTGATTCTACGCCGGTCGAAGAGCCGAAGGATCCAAGTAAATGCAATGTTTTCGCATATTTGAAACTTGTTGCCTCGCCGGAAGAACTTGCTCAGTGGGACAAAAGGTATCGCGAGGGCGGCATGGGATACGGCGAAGTTAAAAAAAGACTCGTTGAATTGCTGCTTGAATATTTCGAGCCGTACAGGCAAAAACGTGCCGAGATGGAAAAGAATAAGGACTATGTAAAACAGGTCCTCGAAAATGGTGCCAAACGTGCCAAAGCAGTTGCTTCCGAAACTCTCGCGAAAGCGAGAAAAGCAGTTGGTCTGGATTATAGAAATTGTAAATAAAATGTGTTTATAAAACGTAGGGTGTGCTGTGCACACCTTTTATTGGAATTGGTGTGCAAAGCGCACCCTACAATAAATTATATGTCTGATTATCGTGTAAATCTTGATATTTTTGCCGGTCCATTGGATTTGCTTTTATACCTTGTGCGTAAGGAAGAAGTGGATATCTATGATATTCCAATTTCGAAAATAACCGACCAGTATCTCCAGTACATCGAATTGATTAAAAGTTTCGATATGGATTTGGCAGGTGACTTCCTTGTAATGGCCGCGACTTTGATGCAGATAAAATCAGCGATGCTTTTACCGAAAGCCGATACAGAATCTGTTGGTGATGATGATATAGGCGACCCGCGCAAGGAGCTTATCAGGCAGCTTTTGGAATATAAAAAATTCAAGGACGCCGCAAACATGCTCAACGCGGTCGCGGATGAACATGTCGAGCGATTCGGCAGGCCGGACACAGTTATACAGCAGTTCAAAACCGAAAAGGAACCCGAAGTTGACCTCGAGCAGGTGACAATATGGGATTTGCTCGAAGCTTTCGATATGGTTTGTAAAGCAATCGGTAATCCTCCTGATATAAGCAAAATAAAGGATGATACTCCGATTGACCTGTACCAGGTTGAGATTCTGCATCGTCTCCAGACGGAAGGGCCGTTGATTTTCCAACGTATTTTCGAGTCGTGTATTAAAACCGCACCGGGCGATACGAGGAATAAGCGGCTGGTTCTGGTTGGACATTTTCTCGCTATTCTTGAATTGATTCGCGAAAAACTAATCAGTTTCGAACAACCTACTCCGGCGACAATTTATTTGCGTTCCATGACCGATGAGCCTGCTGAGTCCGCCGTCAAGAATGCGATATTCTCTACTCAGGAAGAACGCGAATCGAGAATGGAAAAGTATGACGCGGAATATTCAGAAGAACCGCATGCGGAAATAGTTGCTATTGAGTCACCATCTCAGGCAGAGGATACGAGTGACGAAATTTCAGAACTTGATATGGAAGACGAAGAAGATTTGGAATTCCTGAACGAACTTTCAGGGATTGGCGAAGGTAAAGAAACGAATGAGATTGATGAAAAGCAGGGGACAGTCTCGAGTGACAAATCAGAAGCCGCAATAGATGAGACCTCCGAAGAAACAGTTCAGAAACCTCCGATAGCGATAAATGAACTTCCTCCTGAGAAAACAACAAGCGATATAGAAGTTGAAAATAAAACTGAAGATACCAATTCTTTATAAAAAAAGGCAACAACACGTGTCACTACATGCTGTTGCCAATAATATATCAAATCTATTTTTGTGTCATTCTGAACGAAGTGAAGAATCTCTTTTTCATTTGCAGCCCAGATGTTTCGTTCCACTCAACATGACAATGGAAGAATAAAGTTTATTTTGTTAGAAGCTCCAAATGCAATTAAGATTATTTTTTCAGATTCTTCATAATCATTTGCGCGACCTTCCTGCCTGATTTAAGCATTCCGCCGAAGATAGGTCCCATTCTCGGCAGTCCATAAACCGCGCAGACTGACATTCCGGCGACATAAAGTCCCGGGAAAATTTCACCTG
>CAZMPL010000463.1:0-2294 GCA_964567805.1 uncultured Pirellulales bacterium
AAATTATCAGAAACCACAATACCTAAAGCCTGACCCTTTTATTACTTTATCTTCTTTTTGGCTTTTTATTCATTCAATCTAATTTCTAATTGGGAAGAAACCCCAAAATTATTTATCATCTCTTGAAACACGTTTTTAGAAAATCTAATGTTTGATTTTTGGAAATCTAAAAGTTTTTCTGATGCTGATTTATCTGTCTTAAGAATATTTATGACAGGTATTAGTTCCTCTTTTCCATGAAGACTTATTATACCATCTCTGCTTGATTTTATATAGCATCCTCCTGAAGATAAGAAGTTATGAATATTTATTCGTTGGTCTTCAACTCTTTTTATTACACTATTTTTATCATACTTAACACCACGGTCACCTAAAGGTACAAGCGACATTGGAATATATAAGCCTTCGGTTGTTGTAAAATTTAGAATATCAGGATTGTTAGGATCTGTTTCAGCTTCAACTACAAATGGAAGATTTCTAATGACAGTTTCATAAATCGCAAGTTCTGCTTTTGTATTCTTAAGATAAGTAAATTTTTTCATCAAGTAATCTCTTACAATGTCATCGTA
This sequence comes from uncultured Pirellulales bacterium, assembly GCA_964567805.1. Classification (GTDB taxonomy): domain Bacteria; phylum Planctomycetota; class Phycisphaerae; order Sedimentisphaerales; family Anaerobacaceae; genus JAFGPS01. The sequence goes on from CAZMPL010000463.1 coordinate 570, forward strand.
TATAGACGACTCGCTAGTAATCTCTGAAGGTAATTCAGGATCAATATCCCCTGAATAAGATTGGTTTGGTATCTCCAACGGTCGTACAATAATTTTATCGTTTATAAAAACACCAAGTCCCTTGCGTTTAACAACGTAAGGGGCTTCAAGATATTCTCCTTCATAAAAAACGAATCCATTATTATCAGAGACCTCATTTGAACCATATTCATCTATTCTTAAAAGTTCTTCTGCTTTTTGTTCCATTTTAGATATAAGTTGAATTGATGGTACGAAATTATCTATAAGAGGATCTAAGTTAAAGAATAAATGCCAGTTATATGGTTTAAGCTCTGTAAGTTTTTCGGCTTTTGTTTTATTTGAAGTTAAGATTTTCACGATATCAGGCAGGTCATATGCAATTGTATATGGAGACAACTTGATATGTCCGCCTTGAGAAAAAAATAAATATCCGTAACCATTTTCCAAGTTTGTTTCATAAATATTACGCGCAGCTTCAAGATTACGAAATATCTTTTGACGATTTTCTTCAGATAATTGATTTGCATCTGTTTCTTCAGTTATTGGTTTTATTCCCGGATGACGAGAAGGACGTTCAATTTTCTTGCCGTTGACAAATAAAATTAAACCTTCTCGTGTAATTGTATAAGGTGATTCAATATATTTACCATCAAGGAATATAACGCCAACGTTAATTGGCTTTCCCTCTCCTATACTAAAGCCATCAACTATTTGATTGTATGAAAATATAGAGAGAGCTAAAATCAGAATATAAATATATTGTTTTTTCATAATTCAATTTCCTACTTAAACAATCTCAAAACCTTGATTGTATATTGCCACGCCATCTTTCAGACGACTCGCAATGACAAAATACTCGCTTATATTATACCTGCTCTTTATTATATTATTTTGTAAAATATATGTAAAATCTATATTTTTTAGAAACCTCAACCCTTGGGATGGCCAGGCTCAAATTAACACTAAAACATCATTGCAAGTAATATTGGGACACGGCAATCTTCAAATACATATTCATTGAATACAAAAGGTAAAGTTCTGTATTCATAATTTGTAAAAATTGGTGCAATGAACAGCATAGGCTGAAATCTATCCTACCATGTCTAAATCGCAAAGTTTAATTATATTTGTGTTTATTAGTGTTCATTCGTGGTTCCATTTTTTACTTTTCAACGTCGAGAGCAAAAAAACATACCTCTCTCTATAATTAGGGCGGTGTAAGGCTTTTGATTGAAAAGTACGCCAAATGCGCCTTGACGAGAAATTATTTGAAAATATATTTTGTTGAGGTTATATTAAGATACGTAAAATCATTTGCAGCGGAGTTGATACTATCTACAAGTCGCTGACAATAATAGAGTGCATGATTTAGAAATTGGGAACTGAATATAAAAAATGGACAGAGGAAATGAAAGTACGATTTCACAACCGGATATTTACATGAAACGCGGCATATTTTTTAGCAATCTACTGCTTAGTGAAAACGCAATCCTGTTATATTTGGCATTCCTTAAACTATTCATTCATTTGATAACAAGTAATTGTTACGGCTATTTCGCGGATGAACTCTATTATATTGCTATGGTTCAACACCTTGATTTCGGGTATGTAGAGGTTCCACCTCTGGTGCCGCTGCTTATGGCAATGTCCAATCACATTCTTGGTACTTCTCTCTTTGCCCTGCATATCTTGCCTGCGCTGGCC
>CAZMPL010000464.1:0-2293 GCA_964567805.1 uncultured Pirellulales bacterium
CTTCGCGACAGTAATGATTCTCTCAAATAACAAAGAGGCGGCTTTTTCTGTTTTAACACGCTTAAACGAAAAAGAACATCCCTATATTGCCAAACTCAAAAATACGGTTAAACAATGGGTAAATAGCCTAAGCTTTTTTGAAAAGCTACGCTACAAAATAGGTTCATATTCGAACAAGCCGATAAATATAGATTTTCCGCCAGGTGAGATTTAAATATTACTTGTAATAGACTAATTTCTATCCCTGAATCAGATTTTTATTGAAAAGACAATAAGGCTATTGTTGTTGACAAAAATTCTCTTATAATAATTGTCACCAGTATATAACCTGTTATATTAATTAATGGAAGAAAGTTAAGATTAAAGTAACTTTCCTAAGCATATTATGTTTATTTGAAAGGACTTTATTATGGGTTTATTACAGGAATTCAAAGCTTTTGCAATGCGAGGGAACGTAGTTGACATGGCAGTCGGTATTATCATAGGCGGAGCTTTTGGCCAAATTGTCAGTTCATTGGTCAAAGATGTTATAATGCCGCCCATAGGTATGCTGCTGGGAAATATGGATTTTTCGCAATTGGCTATCGTACTGAAAAAAGAAAGCCTGGACGCGGCGGGCAAAGTTGTTCCAGCGGTCACTTTGGGATATGGAACATTCATAAATACGGTTATCAATTTTCTAATTGTTGCCATGGCGATATTTGCGATGATAAAAGTGATGAACTCTCTCAAGAAGAAAGAAGCAGCCGCTCCCGCAGTTCCACCGCCGCCATCAGCACAGGAAAAACTTCTTACTGAAATCAGGGACATTCTTAGCTCGAAAAAATAATAGAATCCGAGCAGACCGAATAATTACCAGCGCAGGGCGCAGATACATATCGAGTCACGGGACACGACGGACGAACTATGCCCACAAAAAGCACAGCATGGCAATCTATACCTCCGCATGGAGCCCGTGGGCCTACCCTCTGTACGCTAAACGCTTTTTTAATAATTTCCTTGATTTTAATAAATGACAGTGATATTTTGGCTTTTTTCGCGGAAGTTGTTGTTAATTATAGTTTTAGGATTTGTTAGATATGGTGGAAAAACAACCTTTCAGCTGTAAAAGCAGAAGTATTAGTCAATAATTATTTGGAAGCGTGGTAAAATGTCTGATGCTCCTTCAGGAATAAAAGAACTTATCGAAACATTCGATCAGCATATCGAAGCATATCGTTCACAGCAATATAATGAAACCCAGCTTCGCAGGGAATTTCTTGATCCGTTTTTTATTGCTTTAGGCTGGGATGTAACTAATAAAGCCGGATATGCCCACGCATATAAAGACGTTATACATGAAGATGCCATTAAAATCGGCGGTGCGACAAAAGCTCCGGATTATTGTTTCCGGATAGGCGGTGTACGCAAATTTTTCCTCGAAGCAAAAAAGCCCTCGATAAATATCAAAGACGATCCTCATCCCGCGTATCAGCTTAGACGATATGCATGGTCTGCAAAATTGCCTTTGTCAATTCTGACGGATTTCGAGGAATTCGCGATTTACGATTGCCAAATCCGACCTAAACAGCAAGATAAACCCGATACCGCTCGAATCATGTATTTTACGTATAAGGATTATCTCGATAAATGGGACAAAATCGCTGATATATTCGCCCGGGAATCCATATTAAAAGGCTCATTCGATAAATACGCCGCTTCCACAAAAGGAAAACGAGGCACAACTACAGTTGACGTCGAATTCCTTAACGAAATAGAAAAATGGCGTGACATGCTTGCCAAAATCATAGCGAGAAGGAATCATTTATCTACAAATGAAATTAACTTCTGTGTCCAGCGAACCATAGATAGAATCCTGTTTTTGAGAATGTGCGAGGATAGAGGAATCGAACCATACGGCCAGCTTCAAGCACTTAGCACAGGAGAACGTAACTACAAGCGTCTTTGCGAAGTATTCGAAAAGGCAGACCAGAGATACAACTCCGGCCTGTTCCATTTCCACGATGAAAAGGAAAGACATGAATCTCCTGACACACTTTCGCCAAATATCGAAATAGATGACAAAGATTTAAAGTGGATTCTGCACAATCTTTATTATCCGCAAAGTCCTTATGAATTCTCCGTTCTGCCTGCTGAAATTCTCGGCAACGTTTATGAACAGTTTCTTGGCAAAGTCATACGTTTGACATCGCCCAATCAGGCTAAAGTCGAAGATAAACCAGAAGTAAAAAAAGCAGGCGGCGTATATTACACGCCCTCATATATCGTTGATTACATTGTAAAAAACACAGTA
>CAZMPL010000465.1:0-2292 GCA_964567805.1 uncultured Pirellulales bacterium
TTCCCGGAATGGCCGATTACATCTCAGAGCAAATGAAACTCCTCGATTCCTACGCTATATAAAGCCGCAGAGGTCACAGAGAATCCAGAGAAAAAAGCAGGTTTTTAGTCATGCTATTTCCCTCAGAGCCCATTGGACCAAAGGGGAGATTATCGCAGACTTGTTAAAAAAGTATTCACTAAAAATATTCTATCCAAACTTTTCAAGTCATTTTTTATTCATTGGACAGATCAACATGTGTATTATCTATAATCTGAAGAGAACAAGTCTGTCGAATATCCGCAGAAGAGCTACCTATCTGTACCTCAAACTCTCCTGTTTCTATCTTAAAATCACCCAGCACTTCATCATAATATGAGAGGTCTTCAGCACGAATAATAAAAGTCTGTGTTATTTTTTCCCCAGGTTTAAGGTGAACTCGTTTAAAACCTTTCAACGAGCGGAGAGGAGTTTTGACAGATGCAATCAGGTCATGTACATAGATCTGTACCACCTCATCTCCTTCAACAGAACCGATATTTTGAACATCTACAGAAATGACAGCTTCACCGTTCGTGTTAATTACCGCAGGAGTAACATTGATATTCGAGTATTCAAATTGAGTATAACTCAAACCGTGTCCAAAAGGATATCTGACTTCTCCATTGAAGTACTGGTATGTGCGTCCGCCATTTATAATGTCATAATCAAAAAAGTCTGGTAACTGACTTTCTGATTTATAGAAAGTCTCCGGAAGTTTGCCGCCTGGATTATAGTCACCAAACAAAACATCAGCAATTGCAGTACCTTGTGATTGTCCCGCATACCAGGCTTCAAGAATTGCCGGTACATTTTCAGCGGTCCACTCAAAGCTGATAGGATTTCCGTTGATCAGGACAACAATTGTATTCGGATTTGCTGCATAGATTGCCTGTATCATTTTTTCCTGTAAGCCAGGCATCTGATATTGGGACATATCATGGCTTTCATCAGCTATACTCGAGTCTGTTCCGACACATACTATAGCTACATCGCTCGCTGCTGCAAGTGAAGTGACATCTGAAAAATCAGGAGTTTCGTTATCCCAAACGAGTTTTGCAACTGCATTTCCCGTGGTCTCGAAATATTCAAGAACAACTTCATACTCCTTTCCGGCAGTTAAGTTCATTGGTGTTGTTTTTGTTTGTGCTGCATGTGCAGTCCAGTCCTGCAAAATTAACTTCCCATCAATATACAAACGGAATCCGTCGTCGCTTCTGGCTCCAATTTCATAAATCCGTGTGACTGGAGGTATAAGAATACCACTCCATCGGACTGAAAAATGATCACTGTTGACTGTAGTATCCGGAGAACCGCTCGCCCAGTCAAAATTAACATTGCTATCCAGACGAATCAAGACTGGTGTGCCGCTTAACGTTTCATTGTTATAATACTGGCCCGCAAGACCTTTGTTACTGGAGCTTGACGAAGGTTTGAGATATTGAGTATTAATTGCAGTGTTTGTATCATTATCACTAATCGAACAGCCGGGAAGATAATTAACCGTTGCACCTTTACCTGCAAGTATTTGTTGGATTCCTGCTAATGGAGTAATTGCATAAGGAGGTGTACCGCTGTAACCGCCAAGGATAGCTCTATTAGCGTTTGGGCCAATAACAGCGATTGAATTGATATTATTTACATCCAATGGAAGAATGCCATTGTTTTTCAGTAGAACTATGGATTTTCGTGCCGCCAATAATGCAAGGTCACGATGTTTCTGATTATCCAGATTTGCATCAGGTATGGATGTGTATGGAACCAGCTCATGAGGGTCAAATTCACCCAATTTAAAACGCGCTCTTAAAATATTCTTCACCGCAATGGTAATAATTGTATCGGTAACCAAATTCTGATCATAAGCGGCTTGTAAATAATTTTTATAATATGAGCCGCAGTTCAAATCAGTTCCTGCATTAATTCCCATTGCACAGGCCTCTGCTTGTGAAGAAGCGTAATGATGACCGGTATAAATATCCTGAATTGCGTCGCAATCGGATACAACATATCCTTGAAATCCCCATTCGCTGCGTAGAACATCATTTAAAAGCCAGCTATTTGCCGGGCAGGGAATGCCATTAAGTGCATTGTATGCCGCCATAACTGAAAAAGCATTGGCTTCTGTTATCGCTGATTTGAAAGCCGGCATATATAACTCTCTTAAATTTCTTTGATCAACATTGGATGATAAGCTGTGCCTTCCGGTTTCTGTATTGTTTGCAATAAAATGTTTTGCAGTGGCTACAGTCTTCAAATAATTGGGATCATCACCCT
>CAZMPL010000466.1:0-2275 GCA_964567805.1 uncultured Pirellulales bacterium
TGGGTACATAACTTCGAGTCATAATAAACCCATGGTTCTCCGGGTCTACCAGCAGGAGCATTGCTATCTACCGAATTGAAGTGCAATCCATGTTTAATTGTATCGTAACTGTGACATTCGCCGCAGGTCAAACGAGTTGAAAAAGGGAATGGATTTTTCGTATCTGCTTTGATTTGCGAACCCTTTTCGCCTTTTTCATTTTTTTCCGGAAAAAGTGGAATGCTATGAACAGGAGTTTTCATGCTGCCGTCGCTTTCATCGCCAAGCAACGGCTCAGGCTTTTTGCTTTCAGAAGCACTAACAAAAAGACAAAGTGTCAGCAAAAAAAACAATCCGATTAATAACTTTGCTTTACTCAATATACAATAATCCTTTATATAATTCGTAAAAGTATCGAATAACCGTTCAATAGATTTTAAGCGGTAAAGTCTTCTTTTTTGAATTCGAGTTTCTTTCCTGCTTCGATAGCTTCATTAACTTTCAAAACAGTAACCGCGGTTTCGTATCCGATTTCAGCCGGGCAATTTAATTTTGCTTTGCCTCGTATCGAATCGAAGAAATTCTCGAGGTGCGGCTGATGATATGCTTTGCCTTCCATAGAAACTGGAATATCATACGCCGGTGGTGTCGGTGATTCACGAACATCAAGAACTACACCTGTATCTTCGGTCTTTTCCGGTTCCTCAACTTTAATCGCGGTAATATATTTCTTTTCGGTCCATGGTTCCCACTTCGCTTCATCTACCCATGCTTCGCGATATATAGTTCCGCGTCCGGCGGCTTCGGAAATGACTAATGTACCTTCAAGGCCCATGAACTGCTCGAAATAGCCCTGTGCGCTGTTTGTTGTTATTGTCTGATAAAAAGCGCGTACGGTACCGAGTTTTGTTTCATATTCATAAATTGCCATAACGTTGTCATACCAGTCATGATTCTTCCAGTAGTCTATACCGCCGCTTGCCATAACCGATTTTGGATTGGCTTCAAGGAACCAGCTATAAATATCTATCTGATGTGAGCCAAGATCGACGATTGGTCCTCCGCCAAGGCCTTTGTACCACCGCCAATTCCTGAACTTCTGCATTGAATCGAAACCATATTTTTCAAGAGTCGCCTTATCAATTTCATAGCCTTCTGGAACACCAAGGTCTTCACAGGAATTCTTTCCACGATTCCACTGGCCGTAAATAGTTGTCATTTGCTGCAAAAGATTTGCTTCTTTTATAAGCTTGTTATAGCAATGTTGATAACGTGGATTACTGCGGCGTTGATGACCAATCTGAAGAAGTTTACCTGTTTTCTTCTGGGTTTCCAGCATTTTTTTGGCGCCTTCGACTGTATTGGACATTTCTTTTTCGCAATAAACATTCAGCCCCGCTTCAAGACAGGCACAGGTATGCGGTGAATGCCAGAAGTCCGGTGTAGCAATAATAACCGCATCCAGGTCTTTCTGGTCCGCAAGCATGTCCTGATAATCTGTATATTCTTTTACCTCATGGCCATAAGCTTTAAGAATTTTTGCGGTTCTTCTTCTGTTATATGATTCCCAAATATCACAAACAGCTTTGAATTTAATACCCGGAATTTCCTTAGAGGCATTCATAAGTATCTGGCCCTGGGCACCAGCGCCAAGTAATGCGACATTCAAATCATCTTCCGAAGAAGCAGCTCTGGCAGATTGAGTAAAAATATAAGGCGAAAATGCCAAAGCGGCGCCTACGGCTGCTGAATTTTGCAGGAAACTGCGTCTGTTGATACCTGTCTGTGATGTTTTGTCTTTCATTGTTTATCATAACTCCTATAAATTTTTAAGAACTCGCAATATAACAGGCAAATTTTCAACTGTCAAGTACGCTTTTTTTACCTATTATTGTGTGTTTAAATATAGAATCTTCACGTTACTATTATTAAGACGTTATTAGAAAGGAAAATAATATCTGATAAATTCAAAATTTCATTATTTCCCGAATATTTCATATTAAAATATAACACTTAAATATTATTTATCCAAAGATCATCAATGATTCGATATTATTATATTCGATAAATAGTTTTATTTCCCAACTGAGTAACGCAAATATTAATGGAGTTTCCGCAGGACGGGAAACGCCCTGCGGTTACATCCAATATTTACTCAGACAGCAACCGTGTTCCCTCTAAGGCTTATCCGTGATTGCATATCCGGGCAATTGCGTTATTCAATATACTGCAATTAATTACCTTCAGCGGCTGGTTTCGCCGGTTTTGGTGTTGCATCTACTTTTAAATCACCAAG
>CAZMPL010000467.1:0-2272 GCA_964567805.1 uncultured Pirellulales bacterium
TACAACACTTATAATTGCTAATCAGAAAGTTAATGATATTGATTTCATATCAGGTCTTCGAAAATTAGAACGGCTCTCAATTTATAGTTCTGAAATTAATGATATAAATGCTATTGCAAATCTTAGTAACGTAACATTTCTTTCAGTTAATTCAATTCAAGCGGGTAGCTTAAATCCGATTGGATATATGACAAATTTGCGAGAGCTTTATATTCAGGACCAGAATACGACAGATATAAGTTCATTAGGACAACTTTCAAATCTTGAAATACTTGTCATAAGCCGCAGTCAGGTAAGTGATATAAGTTCCCTTGCGAAACTTGATAACTTAAAGACGCTTTCTCTCGGATATATACCTGTTAATAACCTGAAACCGCTTGAATACTTAAAAAACCTGCGTTCCCTGGCACTGAATAACATGCCTGTGATTGATTTAGAACCTCTTTCAAAACTTGTAAATTTAGAGGAGCTTTCATTTTATAAAATACAAATAAATGAAATAATGTCACTTGAAAATCTTACGAATCTGAGAACTCTTGATATTTCCGACTCAAATATAAATGATATTAGCTTGTTTGCAAATCATGTAAACCTGGAAGTGTTAGATATTAGAAATACTAAAGTCAGTGACATAACAGTATTGGCTAAACTTAAAAAACTTAAAATTCTTCAAATTAATGGGACCGAGGTAAGTGATATAACCGTGCTTTCAAATCTTATAAATCTCGAATATCTTAATATTTCAAAAACGAAGGTTAGTGATATTAGTGCTCTGGAAAATCTAACAAAGCTCAAATCACTTGAGGCTATTTCTACACAGGTCAGTGAAGAACAAATAAATGAAATAAAAAATAAACATCCTTCTTTGAAATTAACCACGAGAATTCCGCGCATGTATCAATAAATATTTTTGAACTGTTATAAGAAATGGTGCGCACAGCACACCCTACTAAAATTAGATATGTTCAAAAAAAACAAAGTATTTAAAATAAAACAGGGGCGTGGAACAATTTGAAGTTTCACGCCTCTGTTAGTTATTACTTTTTAATTTAAATTAATTAGCTGCTGCCGGAGCTGCTGGTGATTTAATATATTTGCTTATCCAGTCAAAGAAGTACGGGATATTTGGTCCATCTGTATGGCCGCCTGAATGCTGACGGAAAGCCAGCTCGCCTCCGACCAGAGTTTCTACTTTCGGCAGTGGTTCATGTACCCAATCCTTAACATCATCGCCGTAGCCTGTTTTGCCTAATAGTTTATAAACTTTTGAGGCAAGAATGCCAGCACGATAACTGCCGGGGGCGTCCACCCAAGCGGGATCGCTTGGAACACCGTAGCTGATGAAGCATGGACGTGGGGCACACAAAGCTATAAGTTCGTGTGAATCAACCGGAAGGTCGGAAGCATTCATTGATTTGCCGTTTATATCGGAAGCAGCATATTTAAGCCAGTTGCCGGCCATCCAATGGTATTCACCCTGTGAACCACCGGATGCAAGATTCTCGACTGATTCGCCGTAATCGTGGCGATGGAGTTTTGCTCCACCCTCGCCTGACGAACCTACAAGTGCAACGGCAACACGCGGGTCAAACGCCTGGGTAACCAGTGCAGCTTTGCCATATCGTGACACACCTTCAATGCCTACTCCTTTGGGATCAACTTTAGAATCAGGATTGGCTTCAAAGTAGTCAATCAATTTACTAACACCCCAGCCCCATGCACGCAAAGCTCCCCAGTCATCCGGTTTGCGAGGTTCGCCTTTGTTTGTAAGCCCAATAATACCCTGACGCAAATTATTCATGCCGCTGTCTGCCTGAATGCTGCTTGCATTAATGGAGCCATAACCCCATCCGTGACTTAGTGCCTCTTGGGGAATGCCTCCTCCCATTCCACCGCCCATCATTCCACCTCTGGCACCTGCTGCTGCGCCACGACCGCCTGCTGCACCGCGAGTGTTATCAGTCCCAGCCATGGCCGCAAAAACTGTGTTATTCATAGTTGTCGGCGCCATTGCACCTGCTCTACCCCTGGCAGGCGTATTTGTTGTGTTTGCATCCGCACCACCGCGACCGCGAGCGCCACCGCCGCGATTACCGCCACCCATCATTCCGCCGCCCATTCCAAACTGAATTAGAACCGGAACCGGCCCGGATGCATTGGCCGGGACGGTGAAACTGGCTTGTATATCTACAGTTATCTCGGGGAATGCACTATTGTCAACATGACCAACCAGCGTTTTTGTGATGGTAGGAATATTTCCGCTTGTACCTTC
>CAZMPL010000468.1:0-2270 GCA_964567805.1 uncultured Pirellulales bacterium
AATGTCACTATTCTGATTTTAATCACGATGTGTGTTGGAATATTTCTGATTGCCGCGACGGTGGTGATATCAAAAGACAGTACGATATTCATTGAATACGCAAAGAATTTTTCCACAGCTCCGACTCAGACAATGATTCAGGAATATCAGCATCCGGGCTATCCTGTGCTTATTTTAGCGGCGACGAAAATAACAGGCCTGTTTTACAAAGGAAGCAGACTATTCTTATTTATTTATTCAGCACAGGGAATCGCTTTGCTATGCAGAATTCTCGCAATTATTGTTCTGTATTTTCTTGGAAAACAATTAGTCGGAGAACATTTAAGTTTCTGGGCGGTCTTAATTCTTATTTTACTCCCGAAACCAGCGGAATATGGAAGTGACGCTCTAAGCGATTGGCCAAACATGTTTTTTATGGCGATTGGAATGCTCCTGCTTTTCTATGGTGCAAAATATGGAAAATGGTGGCTCTTCGCATTAGCAGGACTTGCGGGCGGCATGGCGTATCTTGTTCGTCCCGAAGGTGCACAGATTATTATATATGGAACATGGTGGCTCATACTTCAATTATTCTGGAAGAAAAGAACACTAAAAAAATCTCAGGCCGCTATCGGCTTAGCTTCAATGGTTTTTATATTTTTAATAATCGTTACTCCTTATATGAAACTCAAAGGAGCTATCCTGCCTAAAAAGAGTCTGGAAATATTTTCATCGATTCAAAACATTGAAACTGAAAATACCTCGGAGATTGAGCTTTCTAATAATTACCACGCAGAGATGATTCCTTCTAATATAGCTGAAGCTTTTCTGAAGATATTTGAAAACATCGGTGACACTTTAATGTGGTTTTTCCTTGCGCCCTATCTTGTCGGCATGTACCTGTTTTTCAAAAAGAAGAAATTTCTCGAACCGGAACAATTTTTTATTATTTCTCTTATTATCATAAATATCCCCCTGATGATTTGGCTGTATTGTTCGCATGGCTACATGAGCGGCAGGCATACTTTAACTATTGTAGTTTTTACAATCTTTTTTATACCAATCGGCCTGCAGGCTTTAGCGACATTACTCAACACAAAATATTCCAGAGGTTTTCAACACACACATCGCTGGTTTGCGATTTTAATAACAATTGGAATTTCGATATGTATTCCAATATTACTTACGCCGCTGCATTCTGACAAACTCGCATTTCGCAAAGCGGCTTTCTGGCTCGAACAAAATACAGAAAGCTCCGCGATAGTCGGTGTCCCTGATTATCGTATCAGTTTCTATGCTGAACGAACAGGAATAAAAATACTTGATGAGAATATTCCTGAAAAAGTAGAGTACTTCGTGAAAATTATTAAAAAAGAAACTGAGAGGACATATACTACTCCTCAGAATTTCCAGAATGTATTTTCTATGGAAAGCGATAATGGGCAAGAAGAAATTTTGATTTATAAACGAGTAACTCAGTGAGCTTTTTCCCACCAAGTACGATTAAGACTCATTTTCTTCTTCAGACTTTTGGGGAATAATGTGTAGTTTCGTCCTATCTTATATCCAAAGTATTTGGCGAATATTCTTATAATATATTCCGGGAGCAAATAGAGTTTTTTCTTCTTTTTAATAAACGCAAGTTCCGACTTTAAATATTTAATGCCCTGCCCTTCCGCATGGCCGAATTCTTTTAAAAGCCAGTTTTCCTTTTGATGAAATACACCCATGTCGAAATATCTTCTGAAATCCTGCCCGATTGTATAATTATGAGAGTGATATACTTTCGCCGAAGAAGAGTATGCGATTTTCTTTTTATTCAGAAGCAGTTCCGCGGCGGCATACGTGTCCTCGCCGAAAATCAAACCTTCTTTGAAAAAACCGATTTCCTCAAGAGCGGATTTTCTGAACGCCGAAAAAGAATTCGAAAGAAATATAGTTCGCAAGCCATGTTTGTTTTTATCAGATAGTTCGCTTATATATGAGTTTTCAGTATAATTGAATAATCGCAAATGTTGAGCGAAAATGGAAGCGTTTTTATCTGGCAGCTGCCTTCCGAATGCAGCGGCGATACTTTCATCTGATTCAAAAGGCTTTGCGATATTTTCCAAACTATGTTTGTCAAAAAGAATCGAATCCTGGCTTAGAAATATTAAAATTTCACCCTTCGCGTTTTTTGCGGCTGATGTTCTTGTTCCGCCATGGTCAAACTTTTCCTTATCAATTTTTATTATACGAGATTTATAAGATTCAGCGATTTCGATGGTATTATCAGTTGAAGATGAATCGAT
>CAZMPL010000469.1:0-2253 GCA_964567805.1 uncultured Pirellulales bacterium
CATCGAGAGCTTCATCATTTGTTATCTGAACAATTTCATCTATGATTTTAACATTAAGAACATCAGGGACAAATCCAGCGCCTATGCCCTGAATCATATGTGGACCGGGCTTCCCGCCAGAAAGGACAGGAGAGTCTTTAGGTTCAACCGCGACGATTTTAACTTCTGGTTTTCTTGCTTTAAGAACTTCACCTACACCGGTGATTGTTCCGCCGGTCCCAACACCTGAAACGAAAATATCGATTTGACCATCGGTATCAGACCAGATTTCTTCGGCCGTAGTTTCCCGATGTATTTGAGGATTTGCCTGATTAATAAATTGCTGAGGCATAAACGCATTTTCAGTTGTTTCGACTAATTCTTTTGCTTTTTTTACCGCGCCAGTCATTCCTTGTTGAGCAGGAGTAAGAACTATTTCTGCTCCGAGGAATTTTAGCATTTTACGGCGTTCAATAGACATTGATTCGGGCATTGTGAGTATTAATTTATAGCCTCTTGTAGCGGCTACCCATGCAAGCGCAATACCTGTATTTCCGCTGGTAGGTTCGATTATTATTGTTCCGGGCTTGATTTTTCCATCTTTTTCAGCTGTTAATATCATATTTACGCCAATTCGATCCTTGACGTTACTTGCTGGATTAAAAAATTCCAGTTTCCCGGCTATTTTGGCTTTGCAATCCCTGCCAATTTTATTAAGCCATACTAAAGGAGTTCTTCCTATTAATTCTGTCATGTCTTTAGCTATTTTCATTTCTAAAACCTCCATAAACTATAGTAATATTAGGCTTTTTTCAATTTTTAGTGCTGCTTTTATAAAAAACAATCTAAAAATAAACATTTTTTATGATATTTTCTATTTTTTTGTTAACATTTCATACATAACTCGTATAATATACTACAAAACCGATAGGAATACAAGGATAAAATATGAAATTATCAACAAAAACAAGATATGGTATAAGAGCCGCAATAGAATTGGCAGAAAATTACGGCCAGGGACCAGTGCAATTGAAAATGATTTCGAAAGATCAGGATATCTCAATAAAGTATCTTGAGCAAATAATTTCTTTGCTGAAATCATCAGGTATAGTGAATAGTTCCAGGGGAGCAAAAGGAGGCTATTCTCTTGCCAAGCCGCCAAACACGATTAAACTGAGTGAGTGTTTTAACTGCCTTGAAGGTCCGGTTGCTACCGTCGAATGTGTCGAAAACAAGGATTTCTGCACAAAGACAGCTAATTGTGTCGCTCGGGATCTATGGGCTGAAGTTGAAAAAGCTATACTTGCGGTGCTGGATTCAATCACTTTACAGGATATGGTGGACAGGGCAAAAAAGAACAAGCCGCCATTGTATGAAATTTAGAAAACTTAGACAGGATATTATGGAAGAAAATAAAAAATTTAATAGCAATGAAATAAAAAAGATTGTTAACGAAATCGTACTGACATATAAGGATGATTCCGGGATTAATTTTATTGATGCGTCATATCTGCCTGAAAGAGACAAGATACTTGAAATTCTTGACCATTTAATCGAATTGTTATTTCCGGGATATACAGGACGCAAAGTTGTTTCAATGACAAATATAAGTTTTATTGTCGGTGATATTCTTTGCAATGTATATGACGAGCTTACAAATCAGGCGGAACGAGCATATAAATATGCGTGTCGCTTAAAAAATTGTGACGGCTGTGATTGCCTGTCAAAAGCAGAAAATGCCACTAAAAATTTATTGAATCGACTTCCTGAAATTCGCGAACTGCTCAAAGGAGATGTCGCCGCTGCTTATGATGGTGACCCTGCTGCGCAGTCTTTCGATGAGGTTGTACTGAGTTATCCTGGCATTACAGCTATCGCGACATATCGAATAGCTCACGAACTATACAAAGAAGAAGTACCTTTGATTCCCCGTATAATGAGTGAATGTGCTCATTCGAAGACTGGTATCGATATACACCCGGGAGCTACAATCGGTAAAAATTTCTTCATTGACCATGGTACCGGTGTTGTTATCGGTGAAACAACCATTATTGGAAATAATGTAAAAATATACCAAGGTACGACTCTTGGCGCGATGAGTTTTCCGAAAGACGAAAGAGGCAATATCATAAAAGGTAAAAAAAGACACCCGACAATCGAAGATAACGTTACGATTTATGCCGAAGCTACGATTCTTGGTGACATTGTTATCGGAAAAGGCTCTGTAATCGGCGGTAATGTCTGGGTTAAGGAAACTGTGCCGCCCGGAGTTAC
>CAZMPL010000470.1:0-2233 GCA_964567805.1 uncultured Pirellulales bacterium
ATGGAATCGATACTGATACTTCTCTGTCCCGGTTGCGTCGAACCGAAACCGGCGGTTGTTCCTCTGTAGCCTAAATTAGCTGTAGTTGAATCGACTCTTACTCCTCTTGCCTGCTCAACAGCCCTGTACAAAGCGCTTTTAATCGCTTCGTCCCTGTTGCGTCCCTGTCCAATGACTTCACGTACTACCGAATCAACTGTATTGGTTTTCAGAATACTTTGTGGTTGTGCCGTTGTGTTATTCTCATTCGAGAACGCTCCAGCGGCAATGAACAAACACAAAGTTAATATAAAGATTAACTTTTTCATCTTAACTTCCCCTTATCTGGTTTTATATTGGTAATGATTTATCATTGGTTTGTTTTACGAGAGGCAATTCATATTGCCAGAATGAAAGTCCGGTTTTAACTTCACTTAATTCAAGCTGGAAATAGTATTCGATTCGTTGAGTATTCCTGCTCATGGGGACAATCCTCTGGATTATTTTTCCGGCTATAGTAAGTTCCGGTGCGATAAGTGTACGCTTTGCAGCGGTAGTGCTCTGGTCGAATTCATCTGATTCTCTAAGCTCTCTTGTTTCAAGTAATGTTTTATCTGAGCCTGGTCCAACGGCGGCTGTAAAAACAGCTAAGCCGCTATTGGTTAATTCTGTTTCTATTTTCATCATTAGCTGGTCTGTATCAATGCGCTGTGTTGTGTCATTGATAATTCGACCTGTTGCTATGACATATCTGCTGCCGTCAGCTTTTTTCAATCTGCCTGAACCAAGTAAGGATTGAATCATTGTACTTGCCGCTTTGTCAAAATCCCTGTAATCGAGTGACTTTACGGCACCTGCTTCATCATTAATTGTATCTACGTTAGTTGTAGTTTTGCCGCAACCTGCTATAAACAGCCCGGCGAACAGTATGATAATATATATTTTTGTTTTCATAAATTACTCCTGATCTCTTGTGTTCATTTTAAAATCCACCGCGCTTGCATTCGGCGCAAAAGCGGTAATTACTCCGTTTGATTTTCCAGCTACAGACGTATTGAGCCAGACATTTGTCTTCGAGTTGATTGTAAAACCGTTTTCATCCAGCCATTCGACCTTGTACTGAAAACGCTCTGTATTGTATGACCTGTTGTAAAATTCAACCTGAAGCTCAAGAATATTTGCGCTGTTTCGTCTTGTAACGGCGTTTGTAAACTCAATTCTTTCGCCTGTTATCGCGCTGTAAACATGCGCGATTGGCTTTGTGATAATGTTGCTTCCGAGAGTGTCACTTGCGACTCCTTCCTGTACCTTAATTCTTGAGTCCTGCTTTTGCTGCTTGCCGCATCCAAAGAGCAGGAACATCATTACAAATAACAATGTACCTAACTTTTTCATATCATTTCTCCATAAAAAAATATTTGTTTATATTCATATTTTAGAATTTCATTATATCATAAACCGGTTTCGCCTGTCGGAATGGTATTTTAACATACACAAGAGCATTATTACAAGGGGGTATTTCGACCTGGAAAGAATTTCCACCCGGAGGTGAAATTGTAATAGTCCTGTTTTCCGGTATTTCCATTCTTGCGACCTGGAAATCCTTTGGCAAAGTAGTCCAGATTCTAACATCCGCGGCGGTTGTCGCAAGAGTATAAGCGGCCGCGAGCAAAGACATTACCTGGGAACTCGAATTACTATTGTTTGAAATTGCGTATTGAGCAATCGCTTTTGATGTAGCTGAAATAATCGCTCGCGTTAAAATACCCTTAAAATCCTTCTCGAATTCGGTTTGAATTACCCTGTCCATATTCGCGACTTGCTGAGTTTTTTTGCTTTGACTGTCAGCTTCTACTTTCAGGTAGGAAAAAGCCTCTTCCCGGAAAACAAGTTTCGGTAACGCAATGCCGAAATATTTGAAATCAGTTTTCTTGTCATTTCTTCGTCCGTCTAAAATTAGAGGAATATCAATTCTGAATTCTTCCTTCACAGGTCCCATGCCGTTTTCAAAGAAAACCCAAACAAGATTTTTAATTTCTTTTTGACCATCGAGAACCTGTTCTGTTAACGCGAAATCTTCACTGATATAATCATTGTCACTCACCATTCCGTAAGCTTCCTTGAGAAGTTGAGTTGCTTTCGAATAGTCACCATCAAGGTCAAAAAAGATACCCGCTAAATAGTTTGTGAAAGGATTGATGAAATCCGGGTAAGCTTTGAAATCATATAAAGAAGGATACCTGCTTTTCAAAAG
>CAZMPL010000471.1:0-2230 GCA_964567805.1 uncultured Pirellulales bacterium
CCAGAAAATACCGTCAAATCCATTTGCAGCAACAGGTGTACAAAATGTCGTTTTGACAGGAACAGGAGATGCAGCAACTTCAACTGAAGCAGGTTGGTATTTTGAAACAGATACAGGCAAATTCAATGCTTGTGATAATGCGGATCATTTACTGCTTTAGAATTTTGATTAATTAAGTGGTCTGCTGTTAAAGCAGTTACCAGCTTACGAAATACACAGGCTGACCATGCAAGGTAAATACCGAAAGCTGGTCAGCCTTTTTAATGAAAGCGACACAAAATGAATACAAAAATTAAAAATAACAAAAATAATTTGCGAGCTTTTACGCTTGTAGAGATTCTGATTGTTGTCGTTATTCTTGGTATTCTTGCGGCGGTTGTTATACCATTTGCTTCAGCCGGTGTATTATCTTCGCAGGAAAGTTCACTTGGTATCGATTTACAATTGCTTAAAAGGTTTGTGTTAATTTATAAGGTACATCACCTGGAGGTTTCGCCTGGGTATACAGAAGGAGCGGGTTCCGCTGTTAGTCAGGATACGTTCATTAACCAAGCTACTTTAGCGAGTAACTCTTATGGTGAAACAGCCGCAATTGGAACCACCGGTTACGAACGCGGCCCTTATATGCAGATGATACCACTAAATCCGTTGAATAAGTTAAAAACTATTCAGATGCTTGCTGACGGCGCGGATTTCCCTGCTGAGGGTGACAACAGTCACGGCTGGATTTATAAAGCCGAGACTGGAGAAATTCGACCCGATTCACCGGGAACAGATAATAACGGCAAAAGATATTATGATTATTGAAAGAAAGCGACATAGCGGCGGGGGGAGATTCGGTTTTACACTCGCTGAAGCTATGATAGCAATGGTAATATTGGGAATGGCAGCAGCCGGTGTGCTGCTGCCTTTTTCAAGTGGCGCTTCAGTGCAGGCGGAAGGTATGCGCAGCACTTTAGCGGCAAAACTGGCAAGCGATTTGATAGAGCAGGTGATAAATACACCGTTCAGTCAAATTGTTGCCGGTTATAATTATTCCGAATCTCAGGGACAGGTTAAGGATGCGCAGGGTAATGTATTTACCGATCCTGCTTATTTGAATTTCAGCAGGACAGTAACAAGCGAATATGTCGATGTGCCCGTATCACCTGGAGTTACTTCAAGTGGTTCGGGTTTTATACTTGTTACGGTTCAGGTAAATTACAGCGGCAGAGAATTGGCAACATTAACACGACTTATTAGTGAGTAAAAACCTATGATGGTTGTCATGCTGACTGAAATGAAGCATCTGGGTATAGAATAAGAATAAAGCAAAAGGAATCAATAATAATGAAAATAGCTGAAATTACTGAACTAAAATTTAGCCACAGAGGACACAGAGGGCACAGAGAAAAAATAAATAAATTCTCTGTGTCCTCTGTGGCTTGAAAAAAATTTAATGGACGAAAGTGAAATACTTGGATAACGTAAAAAATGTATGAGAAAATAAAAAAAAACGAAAAAGGATTTACTTTAGCTGAGTTAATGATTGCATTGGTTATTACCGGTGTAATTCTCGCGGCTGTTTCTACTTTGGCTTTTGCATTAAGTTCTGCTAATAAATCAACAGATAATATAAATCGCAGCCAGGCACAGGTTCGTTTTACAACACTCAGAATTCAGGAACTTATTAGAAATTGCAATATGATATGTTCCGCAAGCGATAATGATATAGCTCTCTGGGTAGCTGATGACAATAATGATAAAAAAATAAATATTAGTGAAATTGCTTATATTGATTTCGGTACGAACAGGAATCATTTATACCTTTATACATTTTCTTCAAGTAATAATACGACAATAGATATCGGTTCGATACAGGCATATTCAACTAATTGGTGGTCTTCATACAACAGCAATTCAGAGCCTGTTAAGTTATTGCCAGAATGCGGCAATATCGAATTTAGCTTCGATGCTATGCCGCCAAACAGTAAGTTTGTGAATATTGAGTTTGAAATGACCGAAAATAATATTACGCGAAAATACGAGGTTAATACGGCATTGAGAAGCTTGAACAGCAATCTTCTTGATGCAAGCGGCAATATTATTAGCGATGACGATTAAGTTATGAATGCAAGAACGAATCATAAATCAAGGTCCGGTGCGGTTTTGCTCGTAGTACTGATTATTATTATGGTGATAACAGTACTTTCGTTAGGCTTTCTGTCCAGAAGTGACATCGAGCTGGCCT
>CAZMPL010000472.1:0-2228 GCA_964567805.1 uncultured Pirellulales bacterium
AATTCTTTAAAATTTACAATCATTTTAATCTTTGATAAAATCAATAATAGTTACATATGTTTCGCAGAGTAGCATAAGAAAATAGCTCTTTTTTGAGGATACAAATAAATGATTAGAAAGTTAATCCAGGTAATATGCGTGTTATCACTGATATTTTGCATATCATGCAGTTCGGCGTCAATAGAGACCGTCGAGCCGAATAATGTTCAGAAAACAGATAAAACCGAACCAAATCGGATAGATTCTATTCTTGATAAGCTCAATAAAAGAACTCAGGAACTCCAGACTTACCAATGCCAGATCGAATACAGATATATTCAGCCGTCTGTTTTTGACGCCCAAACACTGCGAAAAGGAGTTTTGTATTTTCAGAAAAAAGATAATATTTCCAGGCTGAGAGTGAATTTTCAGACCTTACAGCAGGATGAAGACAAAGAACAGAAATATAATGAGCAGTATATAATAGTTAATGGAAAGTCTTTGCCTGGTACAGAGGGTAATACTACTCTGCGAAGCAGCACTTCGCTGCGAAGTACGAGATACCAGGGACTCTGGCTCATACAATTGAACTATGAACTCAAAAATTGTAAATATATTCAATTGACCGGCCCCGGCGAACCTAATAAACCCGTGGACGTATTTGAATTAGTGAGCAAAAACCTTCCAATAATTGGTTTTACAAAATCAGAGCGTTTGAAGGAAGAATTTGAAATTAGCCTTCCTCAAAAGAACACAGAACACAGAACTCAGAACACAGAACTAATCCTGAACCAGAGCGGTTCAGGGCTAATTCAAGTACAATTGAAAGTTAAGCCGAATTCAGTGTATAAGGACGAGTATGTTCAAATAGACTGCCTGATAGATGACAAGCTGAATCTTCCTGTGGGGATCAAAGCCATTTCTACCGATCCGGAAGGTGAAACGCTCGAAAATAAAGATGTGTATGAAATAAAATTTATCAATTCTCATATAAATGAGAAGATAGATGAAAAGGTATTTGATTTTCAAATACCAAAAGAATTTGATAAACCTGAGGTTTATACTTTGGAAAATTAAAATCAGCGTATAGTGAGCCTGGCCATCCCTTGCGGGACGTATAACGTAGAGCGGATAGAAAGACTGAACGCTAAACGCTCTACGCTGAACGCTAATACTTTAAGGAAAGTTTGAATGACAGAAAACGTCATAGATGAAATAAAATTTAAGAAATTGATATCAGAACGCGCAAGGAGTCTGTTATCTCTTGCCAATATGTTGTGTCACAGCAGATTAATCAAGGAAAAGATTACCCGTCCTTTTCTTGGCGAAATGCTTGCACAATCAATAGAAGTCGAGGAATTTCTGGATGCTTATGGTGCCGGACATAATTGCAAATGGTGCCGTTTCAGGTCTCTTATAGCTGCTTCAAAAGGTTTCTCGGAAATAGGTTATGAATTACTTCATATTTTACATGTACTTCCTGATTATCGTCTTTTACCGACTGGAAAAGATTTTGTCAAAGAAACAAAAGAAACGCTTGAATTCACATCTGGAGTGCTTTTACATGTTTCCTGTAAGTTGCTTAGTGAATTTGACAAACTTGAAATAAGTTTTGTCCCTATGAACCTTGAAGATGTTTCATTCTCCGAAGATCTTCCTGAAGGGAAGCTTCCTCATCTTTGCGAAAGGCGCCATATCGAAAAAGTATCGGAAACGGTAATTCTTCTTGCGACAGCGTTTCTAAATCTTGCTGCGGATAGTAAGGATGTTCGAGCCGCCGCTCGTGCCAGGCCGGAAGAATATGTTTCTTTTGTCGTTGATTCAGTTAGCGAAGAGAAATTGAGGAGCCTTCAATTAAGATTTCACAATCTCCAATCGCTTTATGATACATTCGTTTCAGGTACAGAAGCGGCGGAACTTGATCCGGAACTTCCTGTTCTCAGAGGTCATATAAGTGTAGTTTTACATTTATTGCGAACTGCGACTTTGTTTGTTCATCATTATGAAAGGCATATAACAAAGCAGCTTTGTGAATGCAGAATGCAGGAAGGCCCGCTTGTACAGGAAAGCAAGCTGCTTTCGGTTCTTATGAATTATTCGATTGCTCATGCAAGTCTTTATATTGATTGTGCGGTCAATCTTTGCCAGGAAAAACTCAAGCGTTATGCTGTAATAGGAGAGGTTGAACTTACGGTTCCTCAGTATCGCGGTTTTCATGTTCGTCCATCTACTCTTGTTGCCAAGCTGGT
>CAZMPL010000473.1:0-2225 GCA_964567805.1 uncultured Pirellulales bacterium
GAATTCGCGGGCCGCGAATCCTTGGACGTAGGGGCGCGGCGATTCTTCGTCCTCCCCATTCGTTCCATAGTTCCCGATGTGCGGGTAGGTCATGACGACAATCTGCCCGGCATACGACGGATCCGTGAGTATTTCCTGGTACCCTGCCATACTCGTATTAAAGACAACTTCGCCGCACTTATAGCCCTTTGCGCCGAAAGAATTGCCTTCAAAAACCGTTCCGTCTTCGAGCAGTAATATAGCTTTCACTTTTTCTTTCCTTTTCTATAATATGCCTGTATCGGCTTAACTTTCAGTTTATGTCCCATGACAGCCGCAATTGCTTTTACTACGGCCGCAGCACCGCGAATAGTCGTAACATAAGGTATCTGCCGGTCCAGGGCAGTTCTTCTGATCGAGAATGAATCCTGAATGGATTGTTTACCTATCGCGGTATTTATAATAAGATCGACCTCTTTATTGATTATATTATCAACAATATTAGGTCTGCCTTCATATACTTTCAAAACGAATTCTGAAGGAATATTATTTTTAATAAATTCGATGCATGTCCCTTTCGTCGCCATAATCTTGAAACCCATCTCATGCAGTTTTCTTGCGGCTTCGACAGCACGCTGTTTGTCACTGTCTTTGATGCTGAAGAATACATTACCCGATAAAGGCAGAGTGTTTCCTGACGCGATTTGAGATTTAGCATAAGCTTTTCCAAAATCATCGGAGATACCCATTACTTCACCGGTCGAAAGCATCTCTGGACCAAGAATAGTATCTATTCCCGGGAATTTCAGGAACGGAAATACAGCTTCCTTCACATTATAATGACTTATGACAGCTTCTTCAGTGAAGTTCAGTTCTTCCAGTGTCATCCCAGCCATTATTTTAGCCGCGAGTTTCGCAAGAGGCACACCGATAGATTTGCTTACGAACGGAATAGTTCGTGACGCACGCGGATTCACCTCGAGAATATACACATCATCATCCTTAATCGCGAACTGAATATTGATAAGTCCTTTTACCTTAATTTCCATCGCCAGTTTTTTCGTTTGTTCCACAACCTGGTCGAGAATTTTTTTACTTATGGAGACAGGAGGCAATGAACAAGCACTGTCACCTGAATGCACGCCGGCTTCTTCGATATGTTCCATCAAGCCGCCGATAACGACATGTTTTCCATCACAGATTGCATCGACATCCATTTCAGTCGCTTCGCCGAGGAACTGGTCAATCAAAATTGGATGGTCACCGGATACTTGTATTGCTTCATCGAAGCAGTTTTTCAGTTCCTGCTCATCATAAACAACTCGCATAGCTCTGCCGCCAAGAACAAATGATGGACGTACAAGCAACGGATATCCGAGCCTGTTTGCAATTTCAAGAGTCTCTTCGAAATTATTAGCGGTTCCGCTTTCAGGCTGGCGGAAATTCAACTTCTTTACAAGCGCATTAAAGCGTTTTCTGTCTTCAGCCAGGTCGATACTATCAGGTGATGTACCGATAATTTTTACACCGGCTTTTTCAAGCGGGACAGCAAGTTTCAAAGGAGTCTGTCCGCCAAACTGCACGATTACACCGTCAGGCTTTTCTTTTTCAACGATAGCCATAACATCTTCGAACGTAAGCGGCTCGAAATACAATCTGTCCGAAGTATCATAGTCTGTACTGACCGTTTCCGGGTTACAGTTTACCATAATCGATTCGATACCGATTTCCTTGAGAGCGAAAGCCGCATGAACACAGCAGTAATCGAACTCGATACCCTGTCCGATTCGATTCGGTCCGCCGCCAAGAATGATTATTTTCTTTCTTGATGTAGGATTTGCTTCACATTCTTTCTCGAATGTGGAATAAAAATACGGAGTAGCTGCTTCGAACTCGGCACCGCACGTATCGACCATTTTATAAACCGCCTGTACCCCCTGCTTAATCCTGTTAAGACGGAAATCATTTTCTTTTGCATTATATAACGTAGAAAGATATTTATCACTGAAACCGTATTCTTTTGCTTTTTGCAGTTCCTGTGTTGATAGTTCCTGCGATTTCGCTGCTTTAGCTTTTATCTTTTCTTCTAACTTTATAATATCCCTGATATTATTGAGGAACCAAGGATCGATTTTTGTCAGTTCGAATAACTCTTCCGTAGAGAAACCTCTCCTGATTGCTTCCGCAACGTACCAGACTCTGTCCCAGCAGAAAGAACGCAATTTATCTCGTAACTGAGTTTTCGA
>CAZMPL010000474.1:0-2221 GCA_964567805.1 uncultured Pirellulales bacterium
TTTAAACAAAAGAATACAGGAGGCAGGATATATAAAAATCGAATTGGCTGAAGATTGCCAGTATTGTTTACACCCTTCTCAGCCATTAAAGAGCGGAAATGAACAATAATCAACCAATCCTGTCTCCTGTATTCTAAGACACAATCACTGAGATATTGTGTCCTGCGGTAATCAAATACGAAGTTTAGACCATATCTTTAAGGTTCTTTAACGGTCGTATTTTAATGACATTTCTTGCCGGTTTGGCTTTGAATATTGTCTCTTCCTTTGTGAATGGGTTGATACCTTTACGTGCCTTTACAGCCGGTTTCCTGACAACCATTATTTTCATCAGGCCTGGCAGCATGTATGCGCCTGGTCCTTTTGAGCCGAGGCTCTTTTTAATCTGGTCGGCCATTGCATCGAATACTGAGCTGACCTGTTTTTTGGTTAGAGCTGTTGCTTCGGCAATACCGGAAACTATTTCTGATTTGTTCATTACCTTTGATGGTGCTGCTGTTTTCTTTGCCATATAAATACATTCCTTTCGATAAAACATTAAAATAATATACTGCTTAAAACAAATCCATTTGGCTAATTTTGAATGGTATTAGTACCTATATGGATTTTTTTTCGAATTGTCAAGCGTAAAAGATACAAATATCTATTATATTGCTATATAAGCATAAAATATCATAATTTCTCGCCAGTTTTATCTCGTATTTGACTATTAGTCTATTGTACAGACTTAGGTTTTACTCATGACAGTACCTGCGGATTGATTCTTTCCACTCCTGATGTAACCAGTATTTAGTCGTTTGTGAATAGTCTTTGGCTTAATGTTTTTTGGCTGTTTTTGCCTTTGCCAGCTTAGCCGCAGGTACCTTGGATGCGACTGGCTGGGGGATATTTGTTTTTCGGCTTCGTTTTAATAACGCTTAAAAATCCAGAATCCAGTCATTTACAGTCAACTCAGTATTGAATGCGAATCACGATCAATATTTAAATGCGGCATAGCTTTCTGCAAATCTTCTAACTGTTCCTCTGTTAAATTCTCACAGCCATATACCCCAAGATAAGTCAGGTTTTTAAGCCCTTTTAGCGGCTCAAGATCAGATACTGGAGATTCGCTGATATCAATCATTTGCAGGCTTTGCAGGTTTCTTAGCGGCTTAAGATTCGAAATATTAGTATTACAAAGAGCAAGTATGCTCAGTTTTGGAAGATTTCCTAAAGGACCAATGTCGCTTATCTTTTTATTGCCTCCTATCTCCAATTGCTCAAGATTCGTTAGCCCTCTAAGCGGCTCAAGACTTGATACCTGTTCATAGTAAATCATCAACCTATACAATTTAGTCAATCCCTTTAGCGGTTCGAGATCGGGTACCTGAACTCTGCCGCCAATCTCCAGTGTTCGCAGATTCGTTAAACTTTCGATAGGTTTCAGGCTGGAAATCTTCGTACCGTAAATATTAAGCACCTTTAATTTGACCAGACCTTTTATTGGTTCAAGATTTTTTATTTGTGTTTCAGGAAAATCCAACGGCTGCACAGTTACGGAAAGATTCAGAGATTCAAGGTTAACAAGACTTCTTAGAGGCTCAAGGTTAGATAAGCCCATTTCCGAAAGGTCAAGATATTTCAGATTAACAAGGCTCGCAAGCGGCTTAATATTTGTTGCATATGTTCGCTGCAAAGAAAGAGACTCAAGATTAGAAAGGCTTTTAAGGGGACTCAAATCGAGGGACTGTTTTTTTTCGAGATTATAAATTCCCAGTTTCGTAAACAACTTCATCCATTTTGGGATATTCTTCTGAGACAACCTGATACTTCCAAGATTAAGTGATTTCAGATTTGTTAACTTCTCAAGAAATTTTATATCGGCAAGCTCTCCCATATCCAATTCAGTAAAGTTTTTTCCTGTACGCCAGTTTTTCCAGTAAGCATTACCTCCTGAGCCCATAGAAGGAATAATAGATAATCTTGTGACATTCGCGAAATCTTCGTCGATCAATTTATTCGGATCATTTTCTATGTTGTTTTCCCTCGGAAGTTGACGCGCCACTGCATTGCGAATTATTATCTCACTGGCCGGATCAGGTTTCTGTTCCTGATTAATACCGAGAAAAATCAGAGCGGCGATTATCAAAAGAAAAATCAAGCAAGCAGTAATCAGCGGCCGCTTATGGAACAATGACTTTTGATTTTTTTTGTTCATTTCTTTATACTATCCGCAGATTAC
>CAZMPL010000475.1:0-2215 GCA_964567805.1 uncultured Pirellulales bacterium
TATGAAAATATCTCTAAATTGGTTGAAAGATTATATCGAGACAGGGCTTAGTGCCGAACAAATCGCTGAAACTCTCAGTAACATGGGATTCCCGTGTGAAAGCATCGAAAAGCTCGATAATGATACTGTAATTGACGTCGAAGTAACCAGCAATCGCGGCGATTGTCTGGGTTATATCGGAGTCGCACGTGAACTTTCAGTAGCGACCGGTAAAGAACTGAAAATACCGGTTGTTACAATGGACGAGTCCGATACAGACGTAAAGCAATTAGCACAGGTCGAAATAGCCGAGCCTGAATTGTGCGGCAGATATACGGCAAGAGTCGTTGAAGGCGTGAAAATTGGACCTTCTCCCGATTGGCTCGTAGAGCGGCTCGAAGCGATTGGTATGCGCAGTGTTAATAATGTAGTCGATGCGACCAATTATGTAATGATGGAAACCGGCCAGCCGCCACATGCTTTCGATTACGATAAAGTCAAAGATGGTAAAATCATTGTTCGCAAAGCAAATGCCGGCGAGAGCCTTGTCAGTATAGATGGTTCGAAATGCGAATTGAGTCCTGAAATGCTCATGATTACTGATTCGCAGGGGCCGTTAGGTATAGCAGGAGTTATGGGCGGCCTTGCGAGTGAAGTCACTGATGCGACGACAAGAATTCTTCTTGAGGATGCATCGTTTGACCCGGTTTCGATTCGTACCACCGCGCGAAAACTGAGTTTGCCTTCTGAAGCTTCATTCAGATTCGCTCGTATAGTTGATATAGAAAAAATTGACTGGGCATCGCGGAGAACATGTCAATTGATAACTCAGCTTTCTGGCGGAAAGGTCGCAAAGGGAGTTGTCGATGTTTATCCGAAAAAGAAACAGCCTGTAAAAACAAGTTTGCGTTTATCACGCTTGAAGAAACTTCTGGGAATTGAAGTGCCGCAGCAAGATGTTTTAAGAATTCTTGCCGCGTTAAAGTTTGAACCTCAATTGCAGGGTGACGTTATAAACTGCAATATTCCTACGTGGCGAAGTGATGTTTATCGTGAAGTTGATTTAATCGAAGAAATAGCTCGTGTTTACGGGTATCATAAGGTTCATACCGAGAAAAAAATCCAGATTGAAGTTGTCCCGGTTAATCCAAGGCAAAAACTTACAAATTCTGTCATAACATATCTCAACGCATGCGGCTTTTACGAGACAATCAACGTGACATTTACCGATAATTCCGTTGCAGGTCTTTTCAGCGAGTTTGATTCCGCTTATCTTTCAGTCAAAGATGAATCGAGAAAAAGCGCAAATATGTTACGTCAAACACTTATGGGCTCTCTTATGGGTGTGCTTCAGACAAATGTAAACGCGAAGAATCTGCCTTGTAAGATATTCGAAATCGCGGATACTTTTGTCCCATTACAGGGAAATAACGAAGGCTTGCCTGATGAAAAAGCAAAGCTTGCTTTAGTTTGTGACGGCGATTTGCGAGTTCTTTCCGGCGTAGTTGAAGGGCTTATTAAAAATATAAGTAAAAATGCAGAGGTTCAAATAACTCCGTTTGATTTGAGATGGGCTCAGACTGGCGCGCAAATTATTGTAAATTCCAAACCGATAGGCGTGATTGGAGTTGTCGGCTCAGGTATAAAAAGTAAATTCGATTTCAAGGAAATCACTCCATGTGCCGCTGAAATTGATTTCGAATACCTGTTGCAATTGGAAAAAGGCCAGTTAAAGGTAAAGCTTATTCCGAGATTTCCCGCGATACAGCGTGACTTATCAATAATAGTCGATGAAAATATATCGTGGTCCAAAATCGTGAATGCTGTGGAGCAAAAAGCTTCTTCGGAACTTGAGAAGGTGAATTTCACAGATATATATCGCGGCAAAGGCATACCATCAGGCCAGAAAAGCGTTACTTTGTCACTGCAATTCAGAGACGAAGATGGTACGCTCACACATGAAACAGTGGATGCTTTCCAGAAAGAAATTGTCAAGAATCTTTCCGATTCCGTAAAAGCTGTTTTGAGAGATTCATAAATTTATTTCAGTTCAACTCTCAATTTATGAACGAAAAGTTGATTAATACTTAATAAGAACTATATAAATTCCAAATCATTCAAAGTGGAAAATGTTTGTTTTAAACTGATAATAATTAATTTTATCGGGCTAAGGCAGTCGTAATAGTATAATACTCCCCAAAAACTGGGCGCATAGTTAAGATAGATTTGCCACCTG
>CAZMPL010000476.1:0-2213 GCA_964567805.1 uncultured Pirellulales bacterium
CGAGCCTTTTTCCGTCACAACTCTGATTTCACGAGCGTTTTTAACCTTTTCATAAACCAGCTTACTTATACGCTGAATCTCCTTATAGTCGCTGCACATTCCATCTTCCATAATTTCCGGCGTGATTCCAATCATGTGCGCATGCCTGAGATTAGGATTTGCGTCAATAGATTTTATCATCGCCATCCTGAAACTCTGAAGCTCTCCTTCGGCTCCCTGAGCGGCGTAAATACTTACATCAGCTTCCTTTATCGCAATATCAATTTCCTGTGGAAAATTAATCGGCCTGAGACCAAAATCTTCCATTACAAAAAATTTGATTTTATCAGTAATTTTCTCCGCCGCATCCTTCAGAGCAGAGCCAATGCCCAAAGTTTCACGATCTGTAATTATCACAACATTTTCATCCGCACGAACTTTAAGACAATTTTCGATTGCTTGTTTTACACCTTCTGCGATAGTTCCCATTATTGAATTCCTTTATATTGACATACTACAAACAAATAATTGAATTTTTATTATATTTTCTTTTGCTAATGTTCGCAAATACCAATGTAAGACTATTGGAAAATAACTTAAATACCTGAAAAATTTAAAATATTTTAAAAATAATATTGCAATATGAATATGTATTCACTATAATGAACACATATTAATATATATGAAATACTATTCACTAAAGTTAAACTAATATATAATTATGGAAAAGTTTGTAGAAAAACAGCAAAAAATGATTGAAGAAACCAGCAGACGCCATATTTTTGATGCCGTAGTCAGGGTTACGCAAAGAGACAACAAAACCGATTTCACAATGCAGCACATAGCAGACGAAGCGGGAATGGCAATCGGAACACTCTATAACTATTTCAAGAATAAGAACGATCTGCTAATCTATGTGTTTCAAGAATTAATTTTGATGAATAAAAAGCGATGCTACACTGCCCTATCTGGATCAGGAAATACTGTCGAGCGACTCCAGAAATATATCACAGAATTTCTCCAGTTTGGGCGTGAAAATATCATTATATTCCGCATTTTCGACCGTTCTGGCCTGCGAGACCATTTACCTGAAGGTGATAGAGAAAAAAACACCATGCAAGATGTCGAAATGATAAAAAAAAATCTTGAAGAAGGAATTCAGGATAATATTCTTCGTAAAATGGATACGACTATCATGGCTAAAATTCTTTTTGCATCCATGATCGGTTTGTCGGTTACAGAGCCTTTGTTAGATGAATTCTCACCTGAACAACTCAGCCAGAAATTAATGCATCTTATTGATTAATAATCGTTGACTTTTTGTAATAAATGTACACGGATAAATCAGAAATTTAGAAGAGAAATATGAAAAAAGAACAATATAAACAAGAAATATGTCATTACTCATTCATGCATATCCTGGTGTTGTCGTGCGTATTACCAGTCTTACTTGTTACAGGCTGTACAGTTGGACCTGATTACGAACGTCCACAGGTAGATATGCCTCAAACCTGGACACAGTCAACAACTGAATATAAAATCGAATCAGAAAACTCTGACGAAAATCTCAAGTGGTGGGCTAAATTAAGCGACCCCGCACTGGATTCATTGATTGAGCATGCCATCGAATCTAATCATGATATTCGCCAGGCATATTTCAAAATTCAGGAATCCCGTGCCAATCGTGCCTACGTGTCAGGCAGTCGATGGCCGCAGGTTAATGGAACAGCTTCCTATACCAGAACCCGCTCAAGTGAAAACGGCACTATGGCTGCTTCAGGAGAAGAACTTGGGCAATACAGTGCAGGTTTTGATGCTGCATGGGAACTTGACCTGTTCGGAGGAGTAAAACGCTCCATAGAATCGGCTCAAGCCCAACTCGAAGCGTCAGTTGACAGTTACTACGGAGTGCAGCTTGCCTTGGAAAGCGAAGTCGCCAGCACTTATGTGGAGCTTCGCACAATTCAACTTCGTATTCAATATGCACAGGAAAATATTCTCTCTCAACAAAGTACCTTGGAATTGACTCGCAATTTATTCGATACAGGTCAGGTATCCGAACTTGATATAAAACGAGCGGAGTCAACATTAGCCAATACAGAATCTCAAATCCCGACACTTAAATCATCTGAAATCCAAGCAATTAATCGTCTTGCGGTCTTACTTGGCGGCTTTCCCGGTACTTTAAGCGAGAAACTAAATGCAAATACAGGAGCGGTACCGGAGTTATCAGG
>CAZMPL010000477.1:0-2199 GCA_964567805.1 uncultured Pirellulales bacterium
ACGCTGTTTAGTCCAGAAAATACTATCTGACCTTTGTCATTAATGCAAAAGGCACCTGTGCTCCCTGTATTATTAGGTGAAAGATCGCTTATGCCATTTACATCATCCCATATAAAAGCGTGATGAGTTCCAGTAGCTAATTCTGCCGTTCCTACAATTTGACCATGATTATTAATTCCATGGACATATGATATTTTGCCACCAAATGTAGGCAGGATTATTTTCCCTTTATTCGGGTCCCAGACAATAACACATTGATTACCATTGGGATCAGTAATATTCGCCGCAATTTGACCAGAATTATTGATAAATATATCTTTATTGGCTGTTGCTCCAATATCCTGGATTCCGTTACTTTTGTCCCACAGAAAAATGCGATAACCACCTTTTGATATTTGCAAAAATCCTGCAACTTGTCCATTATCATTTATAGATTGCGGCAGCGTACAACCTCCACCAAGCGTAGGCAGAATAGTAACTTTATAAAGCCCCTGATTACGCGGCCATAACTTTACTGCTACAATACTTACGATAAGAAGTATTGAACAAAAACCAATAAAGAACTTTTTCCTATTCATATGTTCTAAGACTTTTTAATTTGTTCGTAAAATACCATCGCAGGACTTCCTGCGAAGCTGATTCCCATCCATGCGGCTTCGTCTATTTCGTCCTGGGTAAATCCCTTTTCTTTTGCTTTTTTCATGTGCATCTTCAAACACGGTTCGCAGCGCATTGCAACAGATAAAGCAATTGCCATCGCCTGTTTAGTATAAGCATCTAATCCATGCGGCGAACTTGCCGCTCCGAGAAACTCAGTGAATTTGGATTTAATGCGAGAAATATCTGAACCTGCATTATCGCTTGAAGGAGAAATCACATCCGCACAACATGGAACTTTTGTTAGAGGTTTTTCCTTCGTCATTCCTCCTTCGTCTATCTTCCCTCGTGTTTCATCTTTCTGTACTTCTGGAACATCCGGAATTTGTCTTATGCCGGAATATTTAATCTGAACGAGCCCTGAGCCTTTTTGTTTCACTTCCCCGATAATCGTTGCATCAATTATGCCATCTATATGAAGTGCTTTCAGGAAATTATCAGTGGTATCTTTTGCTATAGAGATTAAAAGTCCACCTGAAGTTTGCGCGTCAAAACAAATATCAACCATTTCCTGCGGTAGTTTTTCTGAAGCGATAATTCTTGAGCCGCACGATTCCTTATTTCGCTCGATAGCTCCCGGCAAAATTCCACCAGCAGCGTATTCGAGAACTCCCGGGAACAGGGGGATTTCATCCCAAATAATCTCCACATCTACGCCGCTCGATAACGCCATTTCTGACAAATGTCCACACAGGGAGAATCCGGTGACATCTGTGCATGAATGCGCTCCGTATTGTATCATAAGCTCAGCGGCTTTTTTGTTCAGTGTTGTCATAGATTTTGTAATGGCAGCAACACTATCAGAACTTGCTTTACCAATTTGCGAAGCAAATGCGACTATTCCAGTTCCGAGTGGTTTTGTAAGAATGAGAACGTCTCCCGGCTGAGCGTTCGCGTTTGTAATTATTTTATCTGTTTCGATTACTCCTGTAACAGCAAAACCTGCTTTTATTTCATTATCGTTTATACTATGCCCGCCGATTATTGCGACTCCGGCTTCATTCATTTTATCTATGCCGCCCGCGAGGATTTGTTTCATCGCGTCATCGGGAATTTTACGAACTGGAAAACCGAGAATAGAAACCGCGGTTATAGGGGTGCCTCCCATCGCGTAAACGTCACTGACTGAATTTGCGGCCGCTACCTGGCCAAAAGTGTATGGGTCGTCAACTGAAGGAGTAAAAACATCCACAGTTTGAACAAGGGCCATACCATCCCCCATATCATATACGCCTGCATCGTCACCGGCCGGGATGCCTACAAGAACTCTTGGGTCATTTATTGCCGGAAGATTTTTTAAAACCTGCTTCAAAAATGCCTGGTCTATTTTCGAAGCGCATCCGGCTTTTTCAACTATCTTCGTCAATTGCACCGGACCGACTGGGGAATCAAGTCGCTCGCCAGCGCATTGGCAAATATTTTTCTCTTTGAATAAATCGCATGGGCAGGGCTGTTTCGGGTCACAAATACAATGACCAAGTTTAATCGAACGCTGCATGACTCTTTTTCGTCTTTCCATATTTATCATTTTAAATTCCTCAA
>CAZMPL010000478.1:0-2192 GCA_964567805.1 uncultured Pirellulales bacterium
AATTATGAAGTTCCGCGTATATCAGGTTGTATAGATCTTGTAGCTGAAAAAGTTGGAGAAAAAATTGCTATAGAAATCGAGACAGGTAAATCAGATTTTATTCATAATATCCGGGAAGATTTAAGGGCAAAATACAGCAAAATCATGGTTGTAGCAACCAGCAAAAAAACCTTTGAGAAAATAGAAAAATCACTAATAAAAGAAGGATTACTGTTGGTAGATAGAATTGAACTTATACTGAAAGAACATTATAATTGACCGTATTAATAGAATCTCGTTTTGTTTTTATACTATGAAGTTTGCCTTCTAACGACTGTTCTATTCTCTCCAATATCTGTTCCTGCCAGTTACCATTGAAGCAGGATTCGACCAAATAAATTCCATCAATCCCAGCCTTTTTGTAGGTTTCAATTTTGTGGATGGTCTGTTCATCGTAACCTGCGTTTCCGTTCATGCCGAAGTACTCGATTATCATACCATATCGCGGCAGTCGGAAATCAGGATACCACAGGCGAACCTGACCGTGATCCTTTATTGCTAAAGGATACTCGTATTGATAGTCAATCTCCTGGCTGTCTAGGAAGTTACCAATTCTTTTTTCACTCCGGCTCTTAAAAGGCAAATAACTATTGTTCCCGTATGTTTCAAAAGTCATTAAAGAAGTTAGGTGTTCAACTATTTATATGTTTCGATCATGGGAAAACAACTGAAATCTGTTGTTTCTCACCCTATTTTTAAAGAAACTTCACAAAATAGCTAACCTCTTGAAATATAATGAGTTAATAATGATTCTTGTGTTCCAGTTCCAAAGGCTTTATCTATCATTCCATACGGAACGTAAAAATTAACACTCCACAATGGAGCTCTGCTCACACACGTGGAGGAAAACTCAAACCAAACAACAATGCTTCCCCGCGACCGAAGGGAGCGGGGCATGTATCGGACTCCGAAGGAGTCCTAAATGCCCGAAGGGCCTGCCCCTAAACAGGGCTTCGAAGAAGCCCAATATGACCGCAAGGTCTATTAATATATCCGGTCTCGAAGAGACCCTAACTGTCCGTCAGGACATAATGAGCATTCATTACCTTATCTGCTTTCAGCATCATGCTGAGACATAATACTCAACATCCTGAAGATCATGGGATGGCCATGGTCTTTCATCCTGACACTTTTCATTCAGCAATCTCAGGGGCAAAATTGATTCTCTGCCTTCAATTATACCCCTGTATAATTATATGAAATTGTCGAATATCCTATCGTTTCCGAACTATATATTTCTGTCCTGAATTGCTAATCGCAGGACTTGAAACGATAGCTCCTTTTTATTGTCTCAATAATGAGCTTGTGATTTATTATTATTTCATTGGCATCCAACTCAGTCACACGCCATTTTGGACGAATGCCTATCTTGGCCAACTTCTCAAGCTGCTCACATTTAGCCGGCTCAATAACTGTCTCGATATGCTTTGGCGTAAGACGAACTGTATGGCGGCTATCAAGGAACCGAAGAAGCTTATCAATTAAATCCGGTTCGTGTTCGCGATAATTTATTTTTTCCATAAGCTCGGAGTATTGACCTGCCTTTTACGTTTTTAGCGAAGCGACCCCGAAGGGGGAAAAACCTAAAAGGTTAAGGGAAAGACAGAGAGCGGAAAAAATAAATGCGAACACTGAACGCTTTTATTGAAGCAAGCGATAAGGATTGCAGAGCGGTAGTCTGCGAGCCTGTTAAGAACAAAAGCTTAAATGGTTAGCTGAGCATATATCATGCGAAGCGCCTTTTATGATTTTGCGTCATGTTTCATGGTTCAGAGGAAACCTCATAACTAAAAAGAAAAAAGTTAAAACATACATCAAGGCTAAACTTCAGACTTTCTGGAGTTCAACTTCCGGGCAAAGCATCCAGTTTTTCTTTGGCACTTTCCAGATTCTATTGCCTAAAAGTCTAAGCTCAGTTTCTGAAATATTTCCGAATTCCGCGTATTCTGGACACGCCGAAAGACGGGCATAACCATATAAAATCTGGTCGTTCTCATATACCTTGCCGTTAATAAGACTATCCTGCTTGTACAGCTTCTCAGTGATATACCAATAACTTCCGTCAAAACTCTCGTACACTTCAATTATCGGCTCACCCTGAATCGTTACAACTTCATCCATTTTCCACCTCCTTGTAAATTTTGAGCATCACT
>CAZMPL010000479.1:0-2191 GCA_964567805.1 uncultured Pirellulales bacterium
TATGAACTTATTGAATATGGAAATAATATAGGCCATAAAATGGCGATTGCAACATGCGGCTATCATATAAACAACGATAGTATTAAAAAGCTTAAAGATTCAGGGATATTAACACTTTCTTTCTCACTTGATGGACCAGATGCTATGTCACACGATTCCTTTAGAAGAGTAACCGGTGCATTTGATATTACATTAGCAGCTATTGAAAAAACCAAAAACAATAATATAAGATTTCAGATAAATACGACTATTACAAATCGCAATGTTGGACATGTACCCAAAATAGCCCAATTAGCACAGAAACTTGGAGCATATTGTTTCAATCCTTTTATTCTTGTACCTACTGGTCGCGGTTCTGAAATTTCAGATGAAATCCTTAAACCGGATATATACGAAATGCTTCTTTATGATCTTGCTGAGATAAAATCACAAAACCTTATCGAGGTTCGCGTTACCTGCGGCCCTCAATTCAGTAGGATAGTGGCACTGAAAAATTCTAAAGCCTTTTCAATGAAAAACAGACATAAAGGGTGTATGGCAGGCGGGGAATTTGCCTTTATAAGTTATCGAGGGGATGTTCAGACTTGCGGCTTTCTTAATTTATCTGCAGGCAATCTTATTAATAACAATTTTAACTTTGCTGATATATGGGAGCAATCCACATTACTTAATAACATTCGGAACTTGACACTTTACCAGGGCAAATGCAGTCAATGTGAGTTTATAGAAAGCTGCTGCGGCTGTCGAGCCAGAGCTTATGAAATGACAGGCAACTATCTTAATAGCGATCCTATATGCAATTATCAACCTATCCAACAGAGTAGATTTTAAAGAATCGGAATATAACTTATAACAGGCTGTACATCTATTAATAAAAGTTGCTGATGATAAAGCAAAAGTATCATGAAATATGGAGACCTAAATGGTAATAAAATGGAAACAAATACAAAAAAACAATTCAACTGGCGTTCGTTTGTATCAGTCCTTACTGCATTTTCTTTTATTGGAATAACTTTTACTGGTATTATACTTTTTGTTGTTCCGCCTGGACGGATTGCTAATTGGACAGGCTGGACGCTTCTTGCTCTGACTAAAGATCAGTGGATTGCTCTTCATGACTGGTTCGCTGTTATCTTTGTAGTCACAGCGATTATTCATCTGTACTTTAATTTAAAACCATTTATTAGTTATTTCAAGAGCAGAGTCACGAAAACCTTCTCATTGCGATCAGAATGGGTAGTTGCACTGCTCGTATGTGCTGTCGTTGGTGTAGGAACCGTCGTAAATTTTGCTCCATTTTCCACACTTATGGCATGGAATGAAAGAATCAAATACAGTTGGGATAATCCTTCACAGCAAGCTCCTATACCACACGCTGAGTTACTTACTCTGGCCGAGATGGCTAGTCAAGTACCAGATGCTAATATCGAGACAATGATCGCCAATCTCGAAAGGCAGGGTATCAAAGTGCAGTCGCCGGAAATAATTGTTGGTGAACTTGCAAAATTAAGTGATGTGACACCGGCACAGATATACCAGATCGCTTTAGGTCAAAGCAGTGCAGGAAGCAGTCGATTTGGTCAGATGACTTTGAAGCAGTACTGTGAACAAATAGACTTGGATTTGGACGAGGCTGTAAAAAAACTTAAGGATGCAGGTTTTACAATAAAGCCTGAAATGACAATTCGTGAGATAGCGGACTCTGTGGGTATACATCCATCAGAAATCCGCACAATACTCAATCAACCATTTGTTAGCCCTCAATAGAGCATCAAAAATAAAGATTTTTTAAGTATAAAGAAAAGGGTAATTATTGATTGCTATATTTTAAAATCTTTCAATTTAGTATTGTTTTTTATGTTTGCGTATAATCAGTTATTTGTCAAAAAATTTAGCTTAAAGGAGAAAAAAATGAAGTTATCTTTACGTTCAGGAAAGACTTTTTTGGTTAGTGTTTTATTCTCAATTCTTATTTTATCCACCTCTTGTGCAACAAATTCTTCAGTTTCCGCATCATCTTCAGAAAGTAATATAAAATATGTGTTTTATTTCATTGGTGACGGCATGGGGCCTGCACAAGTTCATCTTACTGAAGCTTATCTTGCATCGGTAAAAGAAGGCTATAACGATAGTAATCTTGAAATAGCAAAAACTGAGAACCTGAATTTTACACAATTTCCGGTAATGGGAA
>CAZMPL010000480.1:0-2177 GCA_964567805.1 uncultured Pirellulales bacterium
GCTTTCCGAAGTCGCTCAATACAACAGCCAGTTGAAAAGCGTAACCGCCGGCCGCGGCAGCTACTCGATGACACTCAGCCATTACGAAGCTGTCCCGCCGAACGTACAGCAGCAGATAATCGCACAATACGCAAGAGCAAAAGAAGAAGAGGAAGAATAAATTCTTCTACTATAAATATAAAACTAAAGCCTCTGTGGAAATCGCAGAGGCTTTTTTTATGCGCAAAAAGTACTTTGACAAATAAAAGACAATCGATATAATTAATTATCAATAAGAGGTCGGCGAATTGCCGTACATGAGGACTACCGCTACAGGATTTCACCGATTAAATAGAATATATAGATTTGTAGGATGGGCTTCAGCCCATGCTGTTTTAAATATTATTAAACCACTGAGAACACTAAGAAACACGAAGATTATAAAATAAAATATTCTTCGTGCAACTCCGTTTCTTTTTGGTAAAATCTTATACGGAATCGTCGATATTAGCCGAGAGCGTGCATACTTCCACTCCCTGTGTTTAGCCGATTGATATGGCTTATAAAAATGATGACTAGTTAAATACAAATAAAGCCTTACAAATAGGAAGGCGAAGATTAAATTTAAGGTGATATGACAAATGAAGTTGATAAGCAAAATCTGCGTGGACCATTTTCGTTCCATTCGACGAGCAGAAATAGAATCTTTTGGTAATTTTACTGCCTTTGCGGGATTAAATAATGCCGGAAAATCAAATGTATTAAGGGCGATGAACGCATTTTTCACCGGTTATACAGATGCTGATACAAAAATTGAATACAAAAATGATTATTATCGAAATGATTTGGCAAGCAAACAGAAACGAAAGAATATTAGTATAAGTGTAGAGTTCAATTTGCCAGACTCATTTCGATTTAGAAGAGAACTTGAATCCGTCAAAACCTTCTTAGGTAAGACATTTAGATTAACAAAAGTATGGAAGCCAGACCTTCTACTACCACAATATTTGCTTAACGATTCTCTGGATGAACTGGGATTGGCAGAAAGAGAAAAAATTGATAAATTCTTAGCCTTAATTAATTTTAGATATATTCCAAACAGAGTCTTGCCTATTGACGTTATTAAGAAAGAGCATAAAGCTTTAAGGGATACATTAGTTAGGCGATTAGCACGGCGAATAAAAAAACAGGAGGAGCTTTTTTCTGCAATTTCTGAAACTTCCTCATCATTAATTAAGGCATTACAAGTTTCTGTTAAAAACGCTTGTCCTGAAATCGGTGGAATTCGATTAGACATGCCTACTTCATGGCAGGACCTTATATTTGCGTTTGGATATAAATTAACTTCTGGTAAGATAGAAATTGAAGATTATGCACAAGGATCAGGGATACAAAGTCTTCTCATGCTTGAGACACTATCCCTTATTGATAGAGATTATTATCAGCAATTTGGTTGGAAGCAAGCAGCAATCTGGGCAATTGAAGAGCCTGAATCATCGCTACATACTTCGCTTGAAGCGAAAATAGCTTATCATCTTTTTAAAATATCTCAGGAACAATCAAACAGGTTGCAGATATTATCAACAACTCATTCCGATTTGATGTTACAGAATTCAGATTGTGCATACTTCGTAACAGCTGGTAATAAGGGATCGTCCTTTACAAGAAAGTTCTTCAGGAATCAGCTAAACTGGGAATTTCAAGATATACACATCCAATTCTTGTAAATCCCATAAATCCTCTTGTTCTGGTAGAGGGTAAGTATGATTATGAGTTTATAAGGCAATCAATAAATTTACTATGTCCTCAAAGAGAAGTACATATATCCTATCTTGAACTCTTAGACCAAGACTCATCTGGCGGGGACGATAATCTTTTGAAATACTTAAAATACAATAAAAACGTAATCAAAATCAGAGACAAGGAATCTCCTATTATTATTGTGATTGATTGGGATTCTAAAAAAGCAGCAGAATATAAAAAAGTAGCTGATCCAACAGACCCTTATTTTGTTGTCGAATGGCCGCCAGATGCATTTAATCCAAACCTAGGAGAAAACTTCAAGGGAATAGAAAGAGCAATGTCGGATAGAATTATTCAAGAAGCTGACAATAAAGTAAAAGTAATTGGAAAGACACAAGATCATGTTTTGACCGTTAGCCATAAAGACTATACAAACAAATTAAAACCTGAGATAT
>CAZMPL010000481.1:0-2176 GCA_964567805.1 uncultured Pirellulales bacterium
AAAATATGCATCGTAATTTCTGCGATAACATATGTGTTCCGAATAAATACCAAGCAGGCGAGAAATACGGCCATAGTCATCCGTGAAACACCCGTTCTCCATAACAATTACCACTATTTTAACCAATTATAAGGGTATTTGTCAAATTTAAAATGCTCAAACGCTTTTTGGCAAGGATTGGCATGATTATTGTTATCCGCAGACGCCGTCCTGAGCGAAGTCGAAGGATAACCGAAGATTTTCGCAGAAATGTCATCTAAAACTACGGATTTCACGGAAAACACAGATTTTTAACTTTCTATAACGCTATTCGCTATACGCTAAACGCTATGAATCTATTCACCATTCACTAAACCCTATCCCCTATTATTCTGTCTCCTGTCTTCTGTATTCTTTTTATTTGATTATCGGCCTGTTTTCTGGTATAATTTCACTTCTGGGATAGTTCTGGCAAGGATGTATTTTTTTATAGGTCGCTCTTTATTTATACTGACTATTTGGAGTCTGATAATGATATATATAGACATTATTAAGGATAAAATATGTTATGTTCTCAAAATGCTTCTACAAAAGAGTTCAAAAAATGGTGGCTGTCCCTGTTTATTTAAGGGAATGCTGTTTAATTCTATTTGGAGTTTGATAATGATATGTCAAAACATTATAAAGGAAAATATCAATCATGTTTCAAAATCTTCCTGCAAAAAATGGTGGCTGTCCCTATTTATATTTATATTCACATCCGCCGTTTTTTCTTCGCCGGGAAAAATCAGTATTGACAATGATCTTGATCTAGGTTATACAGGCGGAAGTTGTGCTTTAAGTCATGGTTATGGAGCTTCAGAAGATTACGATAGCCTTGATCGTACTTGGAGTTTTATGTCTAATCCTGAAGGGATTGCTTCTTTTATTTATTCTAATAATTGTGGTTATCGCCTTAAGGCAGATGTTCGTCCTGCTGATAGTACGAGCAGTTTTACCTTGTCACTTGGTCTCGCCTCAGAATCTGGATCCCCAATTACTATATCCTCTGACAATACATTATATGTTTCATTGGTTGATGTATACCTTTCAGATGGAAAGCCAGCATTCGATGGTGAAGATGTTTGGCTTACTATTGATGGAAATGATTATTTAGTTCCAAAATCAGGAACATTAACAATTCCTCTTGCCAGGCTTGAGGGCACTTATACATCTGGGGCTGTCTTGAATACAGCAACAGTCTCATTTTTTCCAATTGTTAATCTTGCCGCACTCGATACTCTTACTCCAACCAATGTGACTGCAACAGGCGCTACACTTTCGTTTAACGTTGACGATGATGGCCGCGCAAACGCAGATACAACTTGGACTGCAGGATTTTACTATAAACCTAGTTCATCTCCAACATGGATACAGACAGAGGAAATTGCTGGCGCTGGTGAAGGGACATTTCAAAAAGCTGTGACTGGGTTATTGCAGAATACAACTTACAATGTAATGGCATACTTGACAAACTCAGCAGGCACATCTTATGGAGACACAGAAAACCTGACAACAACTTACACTATCGCCGCTCCAACAATATACACAGGAGATGCTAAAAACATCACCCACAACAGCGCAGAGCTGGAAGGGACTTTACTTGATGATGGAGATCCAACTACAAATTCTGCGCAAACAAGGTTTGTGTATTATATAAATGGTGGGCAGCAGCTTTCTACAAGCTGGCAGGCAACACAAGAAGGAAGCTCTGTTACTGTTCCTGTATCGCAATTAACAGCAGAAACTTTATACCAGTATTATTTTGAAGGAAGAAATTCTCAGGAAACCGGGCAAGGATACATTGAAAGTTTCATGACTTTGCAATACCCACCACCGATTGATTTGAGTAAAGAAGAGCCAAACTCAATTTTAATTCAGAATTTTATAAAGGCATTTTTTACAGACCCTAACAAACCCAATGGCAGGCAGGGATATTTAACTTATAATGAGAAAAAGGGAAGCAAAAATGCAGTTGACTCTAATGATGTTCGTTATACTAAGCCTATTGAAAAATCCTCAAAACTTGTTTTTTTAATCCCGAAGAAAAATGAAAAAGGGGAAATTATCGGGTTTGATGAGCTTTCTAAAGACAGCAGGCCTTCTAAAGATGCAAATGACGCTTTGCTTGAATTAAGCATTTATTCTCCTAATGCAA